>CAYIWH010000001.1:0-58628 GCA_964367075.1 uncultured Candidatus Saccharibacteria bacterium
AAAGCGAGTTATTATTAACAGAAAGTGTTCGGATTGAGGGGTGCGCGTAGGTCCTTTCCTCCAAAGCAAAAATAGCACAGATGGTGCTATTTTGTCAATGGCTCCCCGGGTAGGGATCGAACCTACGACCTTCTCGTTACATTTGATCCATCATTACTGATGGTATGGACTATATCATCTCCATGTCTATAAAAGATTTAGGAGCGAGGCGCTTCGTCACGCTTCTTGCATGGCTACTCTCTTGCGAGATAGTCTCTGAACCTTCCCAGCACCACTTTTGGTTTTAATTACTTCAAACCAAAAGTGGTGCTGGGCTTGGCTGCGGATTACCGTTTTCGTTTGCTACGAAGTTCGGCTTCCCGCAATTCACCTCATTTTTCAATCCGCCTTTCGACGGAAAGCTGCGTTTAATGCTCACAGCGAGCCGCTCTACCGCTGAGCTACCGGGGAATATTAAATTGTCAAACTCACACTATATTCCCCGAGTATCTTTTTGAACGGCTCGATGAGACACTTCGTGTACAGCGGATAACTCTTGCGCCAGCTCAGAGTAGTCCTCCACCGCTGACATGCCCGCCTATGGCGGGGCTACCGGGGAATATTAAATTTTTCAAACTGATATTATATTGATGCCGCCCAACTGCGTTGGACGAGCCTCGCCAGCAACTGGCGGGGAATACTAACACTATAATACTAAATTTTCTGATAAAAGCAAGCGACTTGCCAGTTTGTTACTTTTGGACGACAATTATATTTATATTATGGATAATCAAGTGTTGAAGGCAGAGTGCATTGTTCGAGGCAGAGTGCAATTGGTAATGTTTAGAGATTTTGTCGTGCGTCGCGCTCGCGAAAATAATATTATAGGACGTGTAAAAAATTTAAGCGACGGCTCTGTATATATTGTAGCCGAAGGACTCCCCGAAAATATGTCTAGCTTTTTGGAATTAATTCAAAAAGGCCCAGCTTTGTCAAAAGTAGAAAGTATAGATATACATTATAGTACGCCGCAAGGTGAATTTAACGATTTTAAAATAGATTATGGCAACTAAAAATAAAAAAATTCCAACAACCATTGGTATTATTGTTGATGGCAATCGCAGATGGGCAAAAGCTCGAGGACTGGCCTCTCGAGAAGGACATCGCGCCGGATATAATAAATTGAAAGAAGTATTGAGCTGGGCAAGAGACAGCGGAGTAAAAAATGCTATTTGCTATGTTTTTTCGACTGAAAATTGGAAAAGGTCAAAAGAAGAAATATCTTTTTTGATGGATCTTCTCCGCTCTCTTTTTATGCAAAACGAGGTTGCCGAATTTCGTAAAAATGGAATAAGTATTCGAGTGGCAGGAGATCGTACAATGCTTGACCCCGATTTGCAGACTCTTATCTCTAAGGCAGAAAAAGATACTCAGAACGAAAACAAAATGATTTTATCGTTTGCGTTGTCCTACGGAGGCAGAAAAGAAATAGTCTCCGCAATCAATCAAGCGCTAATTGACGGCAAAAAAATGATTACAGAAAACGAATTTTCAAATTATTTGTGGACAGCCGGCGTCCCCGATCCTGATATTATTATTCGCACAGGAGGGGAGAGGCGATTATCTAATTTTTTACCGTGGCAATCTGTTTATAGTGAATTATTTTTTGTTGACACAATGTGGCCTGATTTTTCCAAAGGAGAATTTACCAATATTCTTGAAGAGTATGCGGAACGCGAGCGCCGGTTTGGAAAATAGTTTTTAACATATGCTAAATATATACTATACGTATGAATAGAAATCATATTGCTGTAATTATTTTAATTATTATATTCGCTGGCTTTATGGAATTGAACATGGATAGAACGTTGATCTATAAATATGGTCCTGTGCGTTTGTGGTCTGGCGATATAAATAGCAATCAAAATTCACAACAGATTGCTGACCCATATACATTTACGCACATAATTCACGGATTTGGATTTTACGCACTAGCAAGTTTAATCCCCACGCCATTGTCGCTTGGCACGCGCGCTATCATTGCCATAGCAGGCGAGTCTTTGTGGGAGGTAATCGAAAACACAGACATGGTAATCAATCGATATCGCGCCGCGACTATCTCTCTGGACTATTATGGAGATAGTGTAATAAACTCTGTATTTGATATTTTAGCCGCGCTTCTTGGTTTTTGGATTGCTTCGCGCGCGAGAATAATTTGGACTATTGTTTTAATGATTGTTATTGAAGTAATTTTATTATTATGGATACGCGACAGCTTGGTTGTTAACATTATAATGTTATTGTATCCAATATCGGCTATTAAAATTTGGCAAGCTGGTTTATAATTAATTATATGGAAATAATACTTGTTATAGGCGGTTTAGTATGGTTGGCAATATTATCAAATCGAGTTTCAAATATTGAGCGTGGATTAGGATTGAAGCGCAAACACGAAGAATCCAAGACATTATATAAACGATGGTTGGAAAATGCAGAGCCAGTCAGCCATCAGGAAACCGTACAATCAACAGAAATTAAAAAAGAAAGCGAGCCTGTCCCCGTCGCGCCATATTCAAGTTCTGTGTCTGTTTTGTCGCAGACTCGACAAGATCAAGAATTGGAATTTAAAATGGGAAGCCGTATTCTCACTGGTGTCGGAGTTGTGGCAGTATTATTTGGAGTCGGATTTTTCTTGCGGTATGCCTTTGACAACAATTTGATCACCGAAACCATGCGTGTAGTACTTGGTATCGTTGGCGGATTTATTTTAATTGGTATTGGCGCGACTATTCATCGTTCATACGCGCAGTATGCACAGGTGCTATCTGGCGGAGGAATTGGTCTTTTATATTTATCTCTTTATGCGGCTTTTAATTATTACCAATTGATCACTCAACCTGTCGCGTTTGCGATGATGGTTGGCGTGACTGTATTGGGTACAATACTTGCTATATTTTACGATTCACTTCCATTAGCTGGATTTTCTCTTTTCGGAGGTTTTTTGACACCATTTATTTTACCAGTGGTATCTCCAGATCCAAACGCATTATTTATTTATATATTTCTTCTTGATGTAGGATTTTTTGCTGTAGCATGGCGCAAATTGTGGCATCATTTATCTATTGCAAGTTTCGCAGGCACTGTATTAGTTTATACTTCGTGGTATTTGCAAAATTATTCAAGCACGCTTTTTAGCACGGCGTTTATTTATTCAACGCTTTTCTTTTTGCTATTTTTTATTTTATCGCTGTATTATCAGCAATCGGAATTTCAAAGCAAGTCATCTCTTGAATTGATATTTATCAATCCACTTTTGTATTATTTGATAAACGCTTTTGAAATACAACATTTATATAAAGATAATTGGGCCACAGTATTTACATTGGCGCTAGGCATATTTTATTTGACTATGACATTTATTTCTTCGGGTGTGTTCAAACAATCTATTCGTTCATTTTCAAATCAAGTTCTTTTTGGGATTTCACTTGTATTTTTTGTAGTTGCGGTCCCAATTTATTTTGATAAAAATATAATTACTATTATGTGGGGAGCGGAGGCCTGTATTCTGTTGCTGGTTGGATTATTTTCTCGCATGCGAATTGTCAGGTTGTTTGGTCTGGCAGTTTCCGCGTTGGTGTTTATTAGATTAATAGCGTTTGATTTGGCAACCCCTGTTACAGCGCCGTGGTTCAACGATCGCTTTATTACGTACGCGTTTTCTTTTGTCTTTTTTGGAGTTGTCGCTATTGTTCATTGGCTTTATCAAAACACAGAACAGGCCGCTTCTTTGTCATCCGAAGAGCGCGACGAAATACAACTCGTGATTTTTTATTCCACAATAGCCGCGTATCTAATTTCTTTAGCAACAGTTTCCTTGGAAATATTTAATTTTTATGAGCATATGATATTTGGAATATTGTGGTCATTGTGGGCGCTTGGTGGTGTAGCGCTCGGGGTGGTAGGCCGCAACTCTATACTAAGATTTTGTAGCTATGTTGTTTTTGTTTTTGCGGGTATTCGCGTAATATTTTTTGACGGCGCAGTAAACTTATATTCGTATACCCCAGTTTTAAATGACAGGGTATTGCGAGTGCTTGTATTTATTGCGACCTTAGGATGTGCTCTATGGATTATTAAAAAATTCGAAGACAAAATAAGCGCAAGTGAAGGTGCGAATTTGATACAATTGTTCGCTCTTGCAATCAACGCAATTCTTCTTTGGCTTGTCAGTGTGGAGGTGATAGATTATTTTGACAAACTTATTTTAGAATTGCCGAGAAATACTGTTTCCGGTGGTGCAACCTCTTTGAGATATGTGGACACAAGAAATCTAGAAAATTTTAAGAGTGCTGTTCTTTCAATCGCTTGGACATTGTACGCAATTGTTCTACTTGTGATTGGTATTTACAAAAAATCCAAAATTGCGCGCACTGGATCCATCGTGTTATTTGGAGTAGTGGTATTTAAAGTATTCTTGGTGGACACCGCGAGCTTGGATGACTTGTATCGATTTATTTCATTTATCAGTCTCGGAGTCATATTGCTTGTAGCCGGATTTTTGTACTATAGATTTAAAGATAGGATTATTCATTTTCTCGACGCTAGTGTTTAAATCAAAATTCGCTATACTCAATAAATGACGCAAAATGAAGCTCTGGATATTTTAAAGATGGGCCACAACATTTTGTTGACTGGGGTCGCTGGTAGTGGAAAGACGCACACATTAAATACTTATATCGAGTATTTGAACGGGCACAGTATTGGCGTGGCTGTTACCGCTTCCACAGGTATCGCGGCTACGCATTTGGGAGGGATAACAATACACTCATGGAGCGGTCTCGGTATTCGTGATGATTTGTCTCAATATGAAATGGATATGTTGGAGCAAAGGCCATATCTTTGGAAAAGATATCAAACCACTCGAGTGCTGATAATTGATGAAATATCGATGTTGCATTATTTTCAATTGGACCTTATTGATAAATTGTGTCGCGTGTTTAAAAGGATTAATGCCCCATTCGGTGGGATGCAAGTGATATTTTGCGGAGATTTTTTTCAATTGCCTCCTATATCTCGCGCGGCTAGCAAAGAGACAAGCTTTGTATACCGCTCTAAAGTGTGGAGCGAAATGGGTTTAAAAATTTGTTATTTATCAGAACAGCATCGTCAAAGCGACCAAGGGTTTCTTCGTGTGTTGCACGATATTAGAAGCGACAATGTGTCTGAAGATACAGTTGAACATTTACAAAACAGATATAACAAAAACTCTACCACCAAAATATTGCCTACAAAACTTTTGAGTCACAACGCAGATGTGGATGCTATCAATACCACGGAGCTGGCAAAAATATCAGGCACTTCAAAACGGTATTATATGAGCTCTCGTGGCAAAAAGAATTTAGTGGAGACGCTAACAAAAAGTTGTTTAGCGCCCAGAGAGCTTGTCTTAAAAGTTGGGGTGCGAGTGATGTTTGTAAAAAATAATTTTGAAAAAGGATATGTCAACGGCACGCTTGGCGTTGTGGATAAATTTGGCGCAAATAACGCGCCAATAATTCGTATTGCAAGTGGCAGAAAAATAACCGTGGAGCAAGCAAGTTGGAGTATTACGGAAGAGGGAAAGCTCAAAGCGGAAATTACACAAATCCCTTTGCGTCTCGCGTGGGCTATTACTATACACAAAAGCCAAGGGATGAGTTTGGACGCCGCGGAAATCGATCTTTCTAAATCATTTGTGGAGGGGATGGGGTATGTGGCGCTTTCACGAGTACGGAGCTTGGACGGGCTTAAACTTTTGGGAATCAATAGGATGGCCTTGGCAGTGCATCCAGAGGTTTTGAAAATAGACGGAATGCTTAAAGAATATTCGGATATGGCGATTTCTATGCTGAAAAATATTGGTATTGAAGAAATAAAAAAAAGTCAGGCAACATTTTTAAAAAATAATAAACCGCAGAAGAAATACAACGCAGAAATGGAAGAATAAATCCCGTTAGAAATAAAATTTCTAATTGTTTATTTTTTATTGCTATACTTGATGTATGAACAAAAAACAGCTTATTTGGATATTTTTGTTTATCGGTACTACGATAGGAAGTTATTTGCCGACTATTTGGGGTGATGGAATATTTTCCATTACTTCTATTATATTGAGTTTTGTTGGTGGAGCGCTTGGTATTTGGGCTGGCTATAAACTCGGAGATTAATTATGACATTTAATTTTATTGTTATATTTTTTGGGATAGCGCTTGGAGGTTATTGCGGTTATTTTATTCATCGTAGAAATAGGGCGCAACAATATGAATCAGCAGGCGAACGCATTGGAAAGATGGTGCATATCTCCGAAGGTTTGGATGGTTATTTAGAAAAGAAAATCAATGATTATAAGATTACTGACAAGTAGGCAATATTTACAAAGTGATATATAATGCAAACATGAAAGGATACGTAGAAAATATTGAGAAAATTACTAGAGAAAACACAAATTTTCGTACAGTGTTATATACCGGCAAGAATTGCCAGTTGGTAGTAATGTGTATAGCGCCAAACGAAGAGATTGGGTTAGAGATGCACACACTAGACCAATTTTTGCGCGTAGAAGATGGTGAAGGCAAGGCGATTTTAGATGGTGTGGAGCATGCTATTTTTGATGGGTCTGCAATTATTGTCCCAGCAGGAACGAATCATAATATCATCAATACATCTGTCACAAAACCATTGAGGCTTTATACTTTGTATGCTCCGCCAAACCACAAGGATGGCATTGTACATATTACCAAAAAGGACGCGGAAACAAACGAAGAACATTTTGACGGACTGACAACAGAATAATTTTTATGAAAAAATTAATTGTTGGTGATAAAGCGCCGGATTTTAAATTGAAAGACAAGAACGAAAAAATATATTCGTTATCAGATTATAATGGCAAGTGGATTCTTTTATATTTTTACCCCAAAGATAATACTCCTGGGTGTACTATTGAGGCGTGCTCAATGCGCGACAATTATGATGATTTTAAAAAAATAAAAGCAATGGTGCTTGGTGTGAGTGTGGATTCTACAAAAAGCCATGAAAAATTTGTTGAAAAATATAATTTGCCATTTCCTTTGCTTTCTGATGAAAATAAAGAAGTTGTAAATAAATATGGTGTCTGGGGCAAGAAAAAATTTATTGGCAGAGAATATATGGGGACATTTCGCAAATCATTTTTGATCAATCCAAAAGGTAAGATCGCAAAAATTTACGAAGAGATAAAACCGGCACTTCATGCCCAAGAAGTCATCAATGACCTCAAAACACTATTGGTTTAGGCCAAAACAATTTTGGCAGTAGCCAATCCAATGTAGTGCACAGTGTATTTGCAATTTGATTTGCTATAATGAAATTATAACGCCAAAAAATAAAGGCGGCTCTTTTATCAATTAAAACTAAATAAAATATTATGGTGGACACAAATTTAGTAAAGTATATAAAAGACAGTTTTGCGGCGGGACATCAACGTCAAGATATTATGACTGCGCTCCTTGCGGCTGGTTGGGAGCAATCTATGGTTGATGACGGATTTGCGGAGGTTCAAAAAGTACAAACACAGCCACAGCCCTCTCCACAACTATTTCCAAAACCTTCTCCACAGCCCGCTTCACAACCTACAACAAAACCTACAGCACAACAAACCCAACAGCCGATACAGCAAAATATTGTTGTGTCATCAAATATTGGTGGAATAACAATCAAAACAAAAAGAAATTATTTGCGCGCCTTAGTCATTATCATACTTGTTGTGGTTGTTATGGCAGCAATAGGTGGCGTCGCTTATTCGTATTTTATGAAAATTGGGCCTTTTGCAAAGGCGCCATATACTGTTGATAATCTTGTACAAGGACTTCTTGGCGCGGCTTCACGTATTGATACATCATCATATTTAGTTTCTGGTTTTGCTTCTGTGGGAGCGAGAGATGGAGACGCAAAGCCATTTATATCTAACCTTGCAGACGACAAAGATTTTATCAAACGATATCAAAATGACTTAAAGCGTTCTCGAGATATAAATTCAATTTTATCAAGTTTGAAGTTATATAATTCCAACCAAGGAAAATTTCCTCAATCATTAAAATTAATTGCTAGATACTATACAGTATCACTTCTTGACTCTGCCAATCCGCCGTATGTGTATATGATCATGGACGGAGGAAAAAATTTCTCTCTTACAGTAATATTTGAGACAGATGTAGCAATTACACAACTAAAGCAATCCTACAAATACACAGCCTCTACCACACCAATTGATAGAAACAAGGTTACATTTACTAAAGGCAGTTATTCTATTTACTTGCCAAGTACGCCGCCAAAGCCATTTTTAGCGGAACTTGGTGATATGACCAATTATTTGCCTGCAGAAATGAAGGCCGGTCTTTCCGCTAGCGCAACGACTGATTGGAAAAAAGAAAATGCTGATTGGAAATTCAATATTAATGCTACCGGCGACTTCGGAGATCTGACATACAAAGTGGATTTGGATGCGCTAAGGAAAAACAACATATATTATTTCAAAATCAATAATTTGCCAAGCTTATTTTTAAGCTCGTTTGCCACAATCAAAGGAGACTGGATTAAAATTGATGCAAAAACCGCATCTTCATCGTCCAACGATTATTATAATGAATTTTCTTGGGTTGCGTCTCAATTGCCTGATGTGGAAAAATCATACAAAGAACAGCGCCAAGAATTTGCGGATATATTAAAAAAAGCCGCGGCCATAGCAGATGAGGAACACCTGTTTGCTTTAAAAAATGAGCAGCAAAGCGAGCGTGTTGACGGCCGACTTCTTTATCGTTATGACATCAAAATAAATAAAAACGCAATTGTATCTTTTTATAAACGGCTTATAAATGAAACCTTCGTATCAAAGCTTAATATATTTGCTATAGCTGATGTTGGATATATTGAGTATCTTCAAAGTTCCGCGTTTAACGAAACATTTGATTATTATGACAAAAATACATCTTTAACGTTTTGGGTTGACCCTCAAGGATTCCCGGCTATAGTTAGTTATAATATTAGAGTTGTGCCGTCGGATCTTGCTACACAATTGAAAGATAAGCAAATAAATTTTGTTTTTAAGCTTGTGTTGTCAGATATCAATAAACCAGTTGTTATTGAAGAGCCGAGTAGCGCAAAATCAATTCAAGATTTGATAAAACAAAGTAGTTCAAGTGTGCCGACACTTCCTGTATTTTAAAGCGCGCTGTATTGCAATAATTGAAAAATTGTGCTATGCTAGCTTCATTATCATTTAAGTGGTTTTCTATAAAACATGACATTATTTAACAGGGGTTTTTCATCAAAATTTAAACGCATTTCACTATGGGCAGGCATTACTGTTGTTGTTGTTGGTTCAGTCGTACTCATGGCATATATTGCCACAAAACCTGCGAATTTGACCGCGGCGTCATTGGTAAATCCCAATGTTACTCACGAATGGTTTACTGGACCAGAAAATGCAAAAATTACGCTCGTAGAATACAGCGATTTTCAGTGTCCGGCATGTGGCGCGTACTATCCTTTAATTAAGCAGATCAGCGAAGAATACAAATCTAACGTAAAATTTGTGTATCGTCATTTTCCGTTGCGGAGGATCCATAAAAATACCGATATTACGGCAAACGCGTCCGAGGCAGCTGGCGTGCAAGGAAAATTTTGGGAAATGCACAGTATGATTTTTGAACACCAGCAAGATTGGGCTGAAAAATCAAATGCCGAAGAAATTATGATAGGATACGCAAAAACATTGTCACTTGATCCTGTCCGATTTAAAAATGATTTAAATTCGCAGGAAGTAAAAGATATTGTAGAGGCAGATTATCAAAGTGGTATTAAGTCGCAGGTTGATAGCACACCAACATTTTTTCTCAATGGTCAGAAAATTCAAAATCCAAAAAGTTTGGAAGAGTTTAAGAGTATAATTGATCAAGCCATTGCAAAAAATTCCTAAATGGATTCCATTTCTTTTTCTTTTGTTTTCTTTCGCGGGTTTTTTGGACGCGACATATTTGGCCTCAAAACATTATTTGGGTTCTCCTGTAACATGCAGTTTTTTAAAAGGCTGTGAAGAAGTAACTTCCAGCCAATATGCTGTTGTATTTGGTGTGTCCATTGCTGTGTTTGGCGCGCTTTATTATTTATTGCTTTTAATTTTAGCAATTATATATTTTGATACAAAAAATATTCGCGTGCTTACAACGGCAGGATATATAACACTTCTCGGATTTATTTCCTCCATGTTTTTAGTTTATTTGCAAGTATTTGTGATTCGCGCGCTTTGTTTGTATTGTATGATGTCGGCTATGATTTCAACAATTCTCTTTATATTGGGGTTTTTTGTTATCCACATATCCAGACAATTGAACAAGGAGTAAAATAAAAGTATAATAATATCTATATGATTACATCACAAAAAGTGTCGTTGTTTTTGCTTCGTATTGCTGTTGGGTGGCTTATGTTTTATGCCGGTATTACAAAAATTGTTATGTATTCCGTGGAAAAAGGTTGGTACAACCCGCAATTTTCAGCGGCATTTTATTTGAAGGGGGCTAAATTATTTACAGCTTTTTATCAATCGCTTTTAAGTCCAGATATATTGCCAACAGTAAGTTTTATAAATAAATGGGGACTTACTTTACTGGGTGTATCGCTTATTTTAGGTGTATTTGTCCGTTTTAGTTCAGTACTCGGTACAATATTAATGCTTTTATATTATTTTCCTCTCGGGTTTCCATATCCAAACACGCACTCATTTATTGTAGACGAACATATTATTTACGCGCTTGTGCTTTTGGTGCTCGCAAGTTTTCGAGCAGGGCGCGTATGGGGGTTGGAAAATTGGTGTTCCAATTTGCCTATTTGTTCAAAGATTCCAAAATATCGCAGTTGGTTGGGATAGACTCTCTGAATCACAAAACTTGAGCATCTTCAATTTTAAAGTCTCCGATTTTTGTGCGGCGGAGATTTTTTGTTGTGGCAGGGTATCCAAGACGCCGGCCGATTTCTTCGGCGATTGAACGAATATAAGTACCGCTTGCGACTTCAAGTTCGATAGAAATAATTAAGGAGTTTTTCGGGTTCGTGCATAGACTTGAATTAATAAGTTTTATCCAAAAAATCTCCATTTCTTTACTTGGCGGCCGGACCGCCAAGTTGGTACGGGCATATTTATAAAGCGGTTTGCTGGCGATTTTGATTGCCGAGTATATTGGTACGGGCAAAATTATTTTGCCAACCATGTTCTCAAGTACTTTATTAGTGTCATCCATAGAAACAGTTTCTACATTTTTTTGCGCAATAATTTTTCCTTCCATGTCTCCAGTGGTTGTTTGAATCCCCAAAAGCACTTCTGCTTCGTACACTTTTGGTAGTTTTAGAAAATCGTTTAGTTTTTTAGTACCCTTGTCAATGCCAATAATCATGAGTCCCGACGCCAAAGGATCCAAAGTTCCAGCGTGACCCATTTTCTTTTTACCCAATTTTTTACGCAAAATTCGAATCACATCAAATGATGTAATGCCTTTCAGCTTGTCTATAAGTAAAATCCCAGATGAAGATATTTGCATAGAATTTATAGTACAAGTATGCTTAATGATATGGAAGGCCTACCAAATGAAACAGATGTGCAATATACAAAACACAAACCACTAGAAGCGATTCCCGATTTGCTTACAGAACAAGAAAAAAAAGATTTAAATGTAGGAACTATTAGAAAAAAATGGGTGACATATTGGATTAAGCGCCTAGCAACAGAAACGAGTACTCTGCCTAATAATATAAGAGTAATTTTGGAACAGAAGAAGGATATGCAGCATATTGTTTTGAAGTTACGAGATGTTAATTCTTTGTTTGATTATGTAACAGATCGCATCATAGATCTTAAAAAGAAAGCTGGTATTTTAGAGATTGTTCTTGATACCACAGAAGATTCTGTAGTTACTGTAGAAGCAGACAATTTAGAACAAAATTTGCAAGATGCCGATATCGCGAACTGTGCGATTGTTGAACACACACTGCCAAATGTTGCAAGCAAACAAGAAAAAAGAGATCTTGCCATGAATACATCGCAAAAGGGCTGGACTAAATATTGGTTGAAACGCCTTGTCCCAGAAATAGATATTTTGCCTACGAATATCAGCAGAGCCGTAAGTACTTATTTAACAACAGGAAAAATCATAAACATCGCGACCCTTCCATCTTATATCAATAAAAGAATAAGCATTTTACAATTTCAAATACAAAAGCGGGAGAAAATGGCAAGACTTAAAAAAGAACTACGCAGAGTGGACGCGCGCGAAGACTTGCCAGAACATGAAAAAAAACAAAGAAAGGCCATTTCATATGACCATGAAGTCGAATCTTTGTTTGTGATAGAGCGTGGTAATAAAAAAATTTTTACAATAGGAGATATTATTGGTGATTTAGAATGGGGAATTAAATATTATCCAGACGAATCAGTGCCGTACGCCATTTGGCGCAAAATTAGAAAACTTTCAGCATTAAAAGAGACGCGCACAGAATTAGAAGAAATTTTTAATATTGAAATATCACAGATGGAGAAAATTTCTTTGCCTACAACTGTATATAAGGTTAAAGATATCGAAGCGCATCTAGCTCATATAGGTATTCACGGAGTTGTTGCAGAGCGCATGATTCAAAGCGTATTGGTGCGCATTGCGTACAATCATCCAGAATTAAATTTAAAAATTGAACATTCCAATGCTGTTGAGGACAGCGAACTTAAATACGATTTTAAAATTGTGATACCTATTAAAGCGCGCGGTGTAGCTATTGAGGGAAATAGTTTACCACGAGAAGATTATAAACAAGAAAAGAAACGAATAGGGATTCAATTTACCGTTACAAGAAAGCCCAGTAATATTTCTAAAAAGCGCAAACAAGTAGAAGATGCAAAACAGCGACTTACAGATTTACCATACAGAAATTATATAAAAAGACAGGTTGACGATATTGTGTTAATTTCTGTTTCGCTGAATTCCTACATAAATTGTTTTAGAAAATGGATTTCAGAAGGAAAGCCAAGTGGAGGCCCGGAACAATACTTAACATCAGAAGAAAAAGCGTATTTTTTGAAAACCGCATTAAATGGACTTGTTGATTTATCGGATGAAGAAATTGAAAAATTGGCTAATGAATAGCGTAGTCGTTTTTATGTTTGGATTTAATAAAGACGAGCTGAAAATTTTGAAGAAACTAAATTCACCTGTAAAGATACAGGATTTTTTGGAAAGTATTCCTTTCAATTTTGAAAAACATGGGATTACGTTGATGTCGCCTAGAAAAGTTTTGCGAGAAAAAAAAGCGCATTGCATTGAAGGGGCGCTTTTTGCGGCAGCGGCTTTATGGGTAAATAGTAAAAGGCCACTTTTAATGGATTTGCGAGCGCTTGAGCATGATTTTGATCATGTAGTTGCGTTATTTAAAATAGATGGCCATTGGGGAGCGATTAGCAAAACCAATCACGTTGTGCTCCGATACAGAGAGCCAATATATAAATCGCCGAGGGAGCTTGCAGTGTCATATTTTCATGAATATTTTTTGGATGACGGCAAAAAAACAATGCGAGATTTTTCAAAACCATTTGATTTGAGAAAATATCAAAAACAAAACTGGACCACAGCAGAAGAAGATCTGTGGTTCATTGAGCGCGCGCTCAATAAATCATCGCACGAACAAATCCTCACGCGCTCAATGCTTGCGCGCTTGCGCTCAGCAGATAAAATTGAAATTGCTGCTGGCAAACTAACTCAATGGAAAAAGTAGAAACCAGCATTCGGCATACTATAAATATTAATATTTTGGTACTCAATTGTAATTCAGGATGCATTGGTTGACTTTTAATTTCAATGGGTGTATACTGGGAGTTATTGTGTAGTAGGAAGGTCTGCCTACAAAGCAATCATTATAAGGGTAAGCACAACGTTCATGGCAAAAAAGCTTTATGTAGGAAGTCTTTCCTATAGCACCGACGATGCCAGCTTGAAAAACTTTTTTTCAGGCGCAGGTACAGTTGAGAGCGCTTCAGTCGTTATGGATCGTATGACAGGTCGCTCACGCGGCTTTGGATTCGTGGAAATGTCCACAGATGAAGAGGCGGCTCACGCGGTTGAAATGTTCAACGGTCAAGATCTCGACGGACGCAAAATCATTGTCAACGAAGCACGTCCTATGACCGAACGCCCTCCTCGAAGGACAGGCGGCGGTTATGGAGGTCATCGCGGATAATTTTTGTAGCTATTTAAAAAGAAACAGTCTCGCTTAAATGCGGGACTGTTTCTTTTTATGCTATTTTATACTACTATAGTAAGTATTATGAAAAAAACTAAATTACTTATTGGGCTTGGAATTGCAATTATTTTAGTAGAAATGCTTGGTTTTACCGATTTTATAAAACAATATATTACAATCGCGCTTGCGCTGATTATGGTTGTTATTTCTGTTTGGCAGTATTCAGAATCAAAAGAGCAATAATTTTTTATGATTTCAGTAGATTATTTGATTATAGGAGGCGGGATAGCAGGGACTACTGCCGCTGAAACTCTTCGCGCCGGAGATTCAATTGCTGTCATCGCAATTTTGGAACGAGAACTTAACTGTTTATATTCAAGAGTTTTAATTCCTCATTATCTTAACAATAAAATAAGTCGCGAAAAATTATTTTTAAGATCGATTGGTAATTACGAATCTCAAAACATCAGTCTTTATCTCAATACCACGGTAATTGGTATCGATTCTGCTCGAAATGAGGTATATGTTGTTTTCGGCGACAACAATCAAGCATCCCACGAAACGTTTTCATACAAAAAACTTTTGATTGCCTCTGGAGGCGCCCCAAAAGATATTCCAATTGGGTTTAATTTAGGAGATCAAGCGCAGATTTACAGAATGCAAACATTGCGCGACGCAGACAATATTAAAATGGCAATGAATAACGCAAAAACTAAAGATGTTTTAGTTTTGGGCGAAGGATTTATCGCGATGGAATTTATGGATGTATTTTTTACGAATGGATTTAAAGTGCATTCACTTTGCAGGGGTGGAATTTTTGGAGAGAAGAAATTTGGTATAGTCGGCGCAAGATTGCTGGAAGATTATTATGCGCGCCACGGCATTCAGTTTTATAAGAATATTAAAGACGAAGAGACAGAGCATAAAGACACGTGGCTTTCTGTGAACAATAAGCCGATAGAAATATCGCTTGTCGGCGCGAGTATTGGAATTAAGCGCAATATAGATATATTTACCGGTATTGATAAAAATATCGGCATTGTTTCAAACGAGTTTTTGGGAACATCGTGTCCAACAATTTGGTCCGCGGGCGATGTGGCTGAATACTACGATGTGATAAGCAAAAAACATCAAATAGTCGGCAATTGGAATAACGCATTTATGCAGGGGCATGTTGCCGCGCAGAACATGCTCGGACTTAAAACTCAATTTAAGGTTGTTCCCACATATAGTATTATAAATTTTGATTTAAATATTACATTTCTTGGTTGTGTTAATGATTATAATGATATTATTGAATTTGTTGGAACAGTTGTAGATCCATTTTTGTTTCGTGTATTGTTTAAAAATGATATAGTGCGCGGTGCTGTATTAATTAATAGATTTAATAAAAAAGCTCGTCTTGTTCAAATGATTGAACAAGGGGCGTGCAAAAATGATATTGAAAAAACATTTTATCAAGAATCTTAGTATTGTTTGTATTTTTGTTGGCACAAGTATTGTGTTGTTTTTGCTGTTGCCAGACGATAATTTTCCACAAACTTCTATTTTAAATACTAATGGCGCCGCAGTGATATCAGATATAATAAACTTGCAATCCGAACCCAAGTCTGAACCAAAATCAGCGTTTATGGAATCTCCAAAACCAATTCATATAAGCACCCCGCCTACTGTGAAAGCTATTTATATGACTAGTTGGGTTGCTGGAACCAAAGATTGGAGAACACAGCTTGCGGATTTTGTTTCAAAAACAGAATTGAATGCCATTGTAATTGATATCAAAGACTATAGCGGTTATGTGGCGTTTGATACGGGGGATGAATTTATTAAATCAGTTGGCGCGGAAGAAATTCGCGTGGAAGATCTTAAAGAATTTATTGATTATTTACATAGTCGCGAAATTTATGTCATCGCGCGCATTACTGTTTTTCAAGACCCTGTATACGCTAAAAAGCATTTAGATCAAGCTGTTCAAAAAAAAGATGGCGCATTGTGGAAAGATCGCAAAGGACTTTCGTTTGTAGATCCTTCATCGGCACAGCATCGCGAGTATATAGTGCGGATTTCGCGCGCCGCAGAACGAGTTGGATTTGATGAATTGAATTTTGACTATATTCGTTTTCCATCAGATGGCAATATGCAAGATATTTATTTTCCGCTCTCTGGTAATCGGCTCAAGGCGGATGTGCTTGAAGAATTTTTCCGCAACATTCGACAAGATCTTGCAGATATTGGCATTCCGCTTTCAGCAGATCTTTTTGGAATGACGATGACGAATACAGATGATCTAAATATCGGCCAAGTTTTGGAACGTACTGCTCCTTATTTTGATTATATTTCACCAATGGTGTATCCGTCGCATTATCCTTCCGGATGGAATAATTTTAAAAATCCAGCCGCAAATCCATATGAAGTCGTTCATATCGCGATGTCTGCTGGCGCCAAGCGCATGCTAGCCGCTAGCTCTACTCCTGCGAAACTTCGCCCGTGGCTTCAGGATTTTGATTTGGGCGCTGATTATGATGCCGCAAAAGTTCGCGCGCAGATCAAAGCTACGTATGATTCGGGACTTACTTCATGGATGATTTGGGATTCAAAAAACGAATATACCAGAAGCGCATACGAGTTAGAAAACTAGCTTGTGTATAATGATTGATTGACTGGCATTTGTAGTTTGATATCATTGTAGTATCTATGTACAGCACAAATTTATTTGCCTCCGGAGGTAAAACAAAATTCACGAAACAGCAAATTGTAGGTATTGTTGTGGTTTGTGTAATTATCGTCGGTTTTTTAGTAAGCAAATTTATTTTCCAGCCATCTTCGGCGGAAGTACAAGCAAAAGCAGCCGAGGTTATCAAACAAGGGGATATCGCAAAGTGCGATTCCTTTGACGGCAAGGTGATTGAGGGCGTTGATTATGGCGCTGTGTGTCGGAATAATATTTCCACAAATTTAGCAACACAAAACCTCGATCCATCTTACTGCGACAAGCTTGATGAAACAATGATGAGTGTTCTTGATTGCAAGCGCACGGTTGTTCAGGCTAAATTGCAAAAGACCGGAGATGTCACGATCTGTAATTTTTGGACCGATGAGTCCATGAAAGCAAATTGCGTGAATTTCTATTGGCGCAACAAGGCAATACAGTCAAATGATGTTGCGTTTTGTCGCAACTCAACTGATGACAATGCCAACTCTTTTTGCGTTGGTGACGTCCTTATTGGGCAATTAATAAGCAACCCTCGCAGTACTCGGTGCGCCAATTTCCCGACATCAATGAGGAGCGACTGTACAGCATACCAAGATGCACAGCGAAAGCCGACGACAATATCAAATCAGTGTATCTACACACACCCGATGTTTATTAATCGTTTTTGCACGGTGACGTTCTAATGCCATGTCTCACATAAGCAAAAAATGGATAGTAATGACAGCGGCAAGCGCATTTTTTGTGATACCGGTCATTTCATTTGCGGTAGTTGCCATAAAATATATTTCTCCTAATCCGACTCTTGGCATGATTGACGTAGGCTCCAATATGGGGATTTTGTGGCAACGCGCTTTTACGAGCGATACAGCGGGCTATGATACGGACCAGAACGTGAATATCACTACGGACACTTCTGGTAATGCGTATGCTGCAATTTCCTGGTGGTCTCAAGAAAATATTATTAAGTACACTAACTCAGGGACACTTAGTGGTAGCGATGGAGATTCAGCTACATCGTCGCCGCTTTATCTCCGTGGCGTTTCTGCATCATCAAATGGAGATCGGTGGATAGTATATACGCGCTGTTTGAGCACATGTGCAACGTATGATTTTGTTACTGTGCGGTACCATAATGTTGCAGATAAACGTCTCTTTCAGGCAAGCGGATTTGGAAAGGATACCGTGCGCGCTGTTGTTGTGGACAGTAGCGGAAATGTGATCGTGGCTGGAAATTCTTCTCTGGACGGTACTAATTTTAGCTTGCGTCTTATTAAATATGATTCCGAGGGCAACCCCCTATTTAATAAAACGTATCCGCTGATTTCTTCAACACCAACATCGCCTTACGCTGTGGATGCGGCCCTTGGCCCATCGGGTGGCGTATATGTTTTGGAATATATTGCTGGCGCTGGCCAAGCAGTTATTCGTAAGTTTGATTCCTCTTTGAACAATACGGGGTGGCAGGTTATACAAAGCGGTGTTAGTAGCGGGGCCACCGACACGTTTCCATCAATAACGGCGGATACAAGTGGCAATGTGTATAGTTCGTGGATAGACGCTACTTGGAGCAAATATTTAACATTCAAATATAACGCAGACGGCTCTCCTGGATGGAGTAAAGAATTTTCTGGTGCCACTCCATATTATCTTGGAAGACCATTTGATATCGCAATAGATGGAAATAATAATTTATACGTTGCCGGGTGGGGATGGTGTTCTCCTAATTGTGATTTGGGCGGCACACCAGCTACTTATAACAATGCTGTTATTCGATATAACGCAAGCAACGGAGACAGAATCGGATATTTTCTTTTTGGTGATTATTTAAATAATGCTGGGCCACGCATTTCTGTAGACAGTAGTAATCGTCTTTTCTTAATTTCGCCACTTTATGAGAAAAATTACGTGGTAAAATTTGAGATTAACTCGCCACCGTCTCTTTTAACTTTCAACGATTCTCCAGATCCAATCGTGGTGGGCAATGCCATCACGCTGTCTGCCACTTGGTCCGATCCAGATTCTCCGGAACAGGGAAAAGTTCATTTTTGTAAAACCAACCAAATTGCGCCATCATCTTCCGGTGGTTCATGCACTGGTACTACCATCAAAAGTTCTACTCTTACCGCTCCCGGATCTGTTAATCTTTCTTATCCCACGCAAAGCAGTGATCTTGGCATGGTTACTTACTATGTGTTTGCGTGCGATGACGGTGGCAAATGTTCGGGAACGACAGGAAATTCTGGAATGTTTGCTGTCATCGCGTCTAATTTAATTATTTCTACTGCTCCTGCAGCAACAGTTGCCGGCCCATACACAGCAGAACAATCATTGCAATTTAAAGGTACTGTCCGCAACAGTGGCACAGCGCAGACAACAAGCAGTGTTACGTTCTATAATAGACTTAGAATTGATGTGGATAATAACGGATCATTCGATCTAATTTCCGAACCAACATTATCAAATCTTGCCGCTGGAGGCACATCAGATGTTACCTCGTCTTCATGGACAGCGGTTGTCGGTACTCATCGTGTAGAATTGTGCGCGGATACTTCCAATACCGGGGCGAATAACAACAAAATCAATAATGAAACAAATGAATCGGATAATTGCAATGCGGCAGGAACAGGGTTGATTACAGTGGGAGCGACATTTAATTATTCTCTTTCTAATTCCGATAATATTTCGGTAACCCAAGGCGGCTCCGGCTCTAATACTATTACTAGAACGCTCGGTTCCGGAACTACCCAAGGCGTAACGCTTTCTGTTTCAGGATTGCCATCAGGTGCTTCAGCAAGTTTTACCACTAACCCATGTAGTCCCACCTGTTCTAGCACACTTACTATTACTACCACTGGTTCAACACCAACTGGCACCTATCTTATTACGGTAACCGGTTCTCCGCTTAATAAAACCACTACCTTTAATTTGATTGTCAGCGCTTCTCCTGCTTGTAACGACGGCTTGGATAACGATGGAGACGGAAAAATAGATTTCGGTGGAGCAAACCCTGACCCAGGTTGCTCTGATACTAATGACACTGATGAAACGGATATTGTTGCATTGCCCGATTTAATTCCATCCCGTCCTATACAAATATATAATGCTTCTACAAGCGCGGTTATAACAACCATGCGAGCTGGAAGCAATTTCGGTGTGATCTTTTCTTCAATGATGAAAAACCAAGGAAATGCGAACGCTGTTCCTGCAAGCGGCAATATTACGAGCAGTTTTCGTATTGTAAATCTTAGTCAAGGCTTTGATGCAAATAATTTTCCATCCCTTGGCATTAATGCTGAGCGGTGGTTAAGTTCTACGACAACACCTCCGGCATCTCCGCGTGTTTGGTACAACATTCCAGCCGGAACTCATACGATTCGCCTTTGTGTTGATACACCAACTGCTTCCGGTGGTAAAATTACAGAGTCTAATGAAAGCAACAATTGTACGAGTGGCGCGACAGACACAATATTTATTGTCACAGCTCCAGATCTTGTTGTATCCACTCCTGTAGCGCAGGGGACACTGGAGCCTGATCAACCAATTACATTTATTGCTAATGTACAAAATCAAGGTAATGATCAGGCGTCAAATCTTGTTAATTCGTTTTATGTGGATCTCAACAACGATAATACTGGTTCCATCGACCTTGGTAATGGAGTATATGCAGATACTGTACTTACTAGCAGTCCTTCAAACATGACGCTTGGGATAACAGAAATACAACTTGCAACATCACAAGTATGGACTGGTGTGAGTGGTACTCATCGTATTCTCGTATGTGCTGATACGACTAAAATTACTATGGAATCTAATGAGAATAATAATTGTATGAATACGACTTTTACTGTAGCCGTTCCAGCGCAATCAGACCTCATCATCTCAATCGCCCCATCATTAAATTCTGGTGTTCTCATGGCAGGATTCAATACAACATTTAAGGCAACTGTAAAAAATATTGGTGTATCGGCAACTCCATCCGGATTTACTAGCAGATTCTTTATTGATCTCAACAATGACGGTACTTTAAATATTGTTCTTACACCAGACCCAACAAAACCTATTTTAAGCAATATTTCTGGTAATAATACTACTCAAATTATTTCTGGCACATGGAATGCAATTGCAGGGAAACATCGTGTTGTAGTATGCGCTGATGATCCATCAGCATCAGCATGGGGTTCCAGTAGCTCTGATTTTGGAGACTTCAGAGAATTAGACGATATAAACAATTGTAGCAGTGCCACTGCTGGTAGTAGTGATCAGACACAAGGGACAGGCATTATTACAGTTGGGCAATTTCAGGAGTTTTAATTTAATTTAAATGAAATGCATGATCTTATTATTATTGGCGGCGGACCCGCGGCAATAGGGGCTGGCATATACGCGGCGCGCAAAAAACTAAAAACTCTTCTTATAACCGAATCCGTAGGCGGTCAATCAGTTGTGTCGGATAAAATTGAAAACTGGATAGGAGAGATAGAAATTTCCGGTTTTGAGCTTGCGGAAAAACTAGAAAAACATTTGCGCGCGAATGATTCCACCGAAATTAAAACAGGAGAACGAGTTAGCGAAGTTGTATCAGATGATGATGACAATTTTACTGTTAAATTACA
The DNA here is from genome assembly GCA_964367075.1 of uncultured Candidatus Saccharibacteria bacterium. GTDB lineage: Bacteria > Patescibacteriota > Minisyncoccia > UBA11713 > 2-01-FULL-45-33 > CAYIWH01. The sequence continues at coordinate 21,595 of CAYIWH010000001.1, forward strand.
ATCAGGAATTATTTTTCAATCCCGCGCTGTAATTGTAGCCTCTGGCGGACGAAGAAGAAGACTTGATATACCGGGAGAAAATGAATTTGACGGCAAGGGAGTGGCGTTTTGCACTACATGTGATGCTCCGTTATTTGGTGGAAAGGATGTCGCAGTGGTAGGCGGTGGAAATTCTGCTTTAGAATCGGTTGTGGATTTATTTGCTTACGCAAATAAAATATATTTAATTGTAAGAGGCGACGAACTAAAGGGAGACCCTATCACTCAAGAAAAAATCAAACAAGATTCAAAAGTTGAAATTATCTTTAATGCCGAACCAAAAGAAATTTTAGGAGACAAATTTGTTACAGGGCTTAAGTATGAGAATAAAAAAAATAATGAAACAAAAGTACTGCAAGTAGAAGGAGTATTTGTAGAAATTGGATCTGTGCCAAATTCGGAAATGGCAAAGAACTTAGTTGATATAAATACTCTCGGTGAGATTATTGTTGATCATAAAACAGCCGCGACATCACACCAAGGAATATTTGCGGCTGGTGATGTATCTGATGAAATATATAAACAAAACAATATTTCAGTAGGAGACGGCATCCGCGCGGCCCTCTCGGCTTATAATTATATTCTGAAAATAAAAAAAGAAGCTCCCGCTCCAATCTAATGTTCAACATCAGATGTTGAACATGTTATTTTCTATGTCTTTTGCAGGGCTTGTTCGAATAAAATGTTTATATTCTTGTTTGTTTTGGAATTGATCTAAAATAATTGATGGACTTAATAATTCTTCCCATCGATTACGAATTATATAATCTTGGTAGCTTGACCAAGGGTATTTTTCTTCTTTGTTTGTCCATTTTTTAAGCTCTCTAGGATTACGATGAATGTAGGCAGAAAGGTGTAAAAGATATTCGTTTGTATCAATAAGCTTTCTATGATATTTGCTACCAAATAAATGTCCATTTCTTTTGTATTTTAAGTTAAAATATTTTGCATAACTATTGCACAGTCTTTGGGTGAACTTTGCGATACCACCATCCTTTATTTCGCGCACAACACAATGGAAATGATTTGGCATTAATACAAAGCTAACTAATTCTATAATGCGCATTGCGACAATGTCTTTCTTTATATCTTTTATGTTCAACATCTGATGTTCATCAAATAAGCTAGCAAGGCGACCGATATTGTTAAAATAAACATCTCCTTGCATCAACAAAAGAAGAAGTACAAATCTATTATAATCATGTTCGTCTATAAATATATTGCGTTTTTCTACACCACGATTAAAAATATGATAATAAATATTTTCTCCGAAGAAATTTTTGCTTCTTTTTGTCATATTGAAACAATGTAACATACCAAAAGTTAATGTGCAACATCAGATGTTCATTATATTATACGAAATAAAAAAGCCTGACGCGTAGGTCAAGATTTAAATTGTTGTGCCCATCTTTCAAGTTCATTGAGAATGACGATGATATCCGCTTCTTCGTAACTTTTCAGTTCAAAGAGTCGTTTTTTTTGTTGTATGAAGCGCGCGCAATCTCGTCGTGCTCCATTTGATTTATTCCACTCTGGTAGCATAATTCCAGCTTTGCAAGAACTATCATATATTGAGTCGTCCAACTCGTGATAATATTGTTCCGGAGCATTTGCAAGCACTTCAAATCGCGCAGTGTGTGTATGTGGGATAAAAAATCCCACCAATCGTGTTTCTTTAAAATAATTCGCAATGCGTATCCCAATATATTGCGCGTTGGCAATATTGTGTTCGATTTTAAGTCTTTGGAAACCACTTATATAAGGCCCAATAATGCCGACAATTAGCATTATTAATTCCTGTTCTTTAATCTAGATATAGTAAAACATTGTTTTGTGTATTATGCAAGTTTTTGCTTGTTGTTTTATTTTTGGTATCATAAATATATGAATACAACCAAAATCGCAATTAATGGATTTGGGAGGATAGGCAGGTCATTTTTTAGGGCTACATATGAGACAGAAAATTTTGATATTGTAGCTATAAATGATTTAACTGATACAAAAACACTAGCATATTTGTTGAAGTATGATTCGGTGTACGGGCGATATTCTAAAAATGTGAGTTTTGCCACAGATTCGTTGTTGATAGATGGCAAAAGTGTTCGAGTATTTGCGGAAAAAGATCCTGCAAATCTTCCATGGCGAGATTTGGATATTGATGTAGTAGTTGAGTCAACCGGATTTTTTACTGATGGAACAAAAGCAAAAGCGCATCTTACTTCTGGCGCCAAAAAAGTGGTTATTACTGCGCCTGCAAAGGGAGATGTTGTAACTGCGCTTGTCGGTGTCAATGATGATAGATTTACAAAAGATGCTATTATCACTTGCAACGCATCGTGCACGACAAATTCTGTAGCTCCTGTGATGGCAATATTATTGGAAAATTTTGGAATTGAAAAATCAAGCATGGTCACGGTACATGGCTATACTGCTACTCAAAAATTAGTTGATGGGCCTGATTCAAAAGATGTGCGAAAGGGTCGCGCCGCGGCCACAAATATTGTTCCATCTACTACAGGCGCCGCAGAAGCTGTCATACAATCAATTCCGGTTCTTGAAGGAAAATTTGGAGCTTCATCTATTCGTGTACCTGTTATTTCAGGATCATTGAGTGTGATTACGGTACTTTTGAACAAGCTAACAACTGCGGAAGAAATCAATAAAATTTTTGAGAACGCCGCCCAAAATTCTCGATGGTCAAAATCATTAAAGGTGACAAATGATGAAATAGTCTCAACGGATATTATTGGAGAGCCGTACGGAGCCATTGTAGATCTTACACTTACTCGCGTCATAGGAGAGAATTTTGTACAAATGTATTCGTGGTATGATAATGAAGCAGGATACACAGCAACATTGGTAGAGCATGTTCGCCGTGTTGGCGGTTTTCTTCACTAAGCAATCCGATTGATAATTAAGATATAAAAAGATGTTTACATTTTGGAAAACCAAGGATTTAGAAATATCTCGAACAATTCCGGGTTTTGAGGAAGATGAACGCAAGGTGCCAAAAACCGGTCTTTTACTTTTGATAATTATGTTTATCGCCGGCTTATTTTTTGGCTGGCGCGCTTTGGATGATGTAGCTCATTTGCCCAGTCAACCCGAGCTTATTTCATATTGCGCCAATCAATTTAAGGGTCAAACACTTATAGTTGAACGCATTGTATCCCCACCTGAGACAGAATTTCTTTATGGTATTGATTATTACAACAAATATACGCTTTCCGGATGCAAATTTAATCAATTGGAAATATCTGCTGGCATCCCAGCTTTAATTGATGAAAAAAATTTACTTACAAAAGAAAGAGAACCGTTGCTGACAGAATATAATAGGACTATCAATCAACTTCAGGATGTAAGATATCGTATAGAAAGATCCAGAGAAGAATATAATGTTGGCTTACAAGAAAAGACAGCGAACGTGCCAAAGCCTTTGTATCCAATCATAGATTCTGGAAGTTCATTGGAATCCTTGCGCCTAGAAGAAAAAAAATTATTAGCGCAAAAAACAGTGCTTGATCCGAAAATAACGCCTTACGATAATAAATTAAAAGAATTAGATAAAAAAATAGAGTCGGTATATAAGCCTGTTTTTGAAGCGTACAATAAACAGCTACGCTGGTATGAATTTAAAGTATTTTTACTGCAACTGCTTTTTGTATTACCGTTTTTCTGGTTAGTATTTGTTTGGTATTTGCGTCTTCATAAAAAAAATAGTCCATATACTTTAATTATAACAGCGATGGTAATGGTTGCCGGAGTATTATTTTTGAGAGTTGTACTATTTTGGTTTTGGGGTCTGTTTTTGGAAGAAGTTTTAAGAATTATATCCGAATGGTTTGTAAAATATGAAATTTTTAGAACGCTATTATTTTATGGCGGAATGATTCTTTCATTTGGTGTATTTGGAGGCGCAGTGTATTATCTTCAGAAGAAAATTTTTGATCCAAGACGTATAACAATACGCAGATTCCGTACACATCAATGCCCAAAATGTCAGGCCAGCCTTGAATTGTCAGAAGCATATTGTCCAAATTGCGGGTATCATCTTAAAGAAACGTGTTCGGTGTGCGGCAAAGAAAGATTTATTGATTTGCCGGCATGCCCGCACTGCGGTTCGCAGAAAAACAAATAAATAAAAAATAAAACATGAATATTTTTATTGGGGCGGATCATCGAGGATTTTCATTGAAAGAAGATATTAAGACCTATCTGCTTTCAAAAGGTTATGTTGTTACTGATGTAGGAGCGCATGAATTAAATTTAGACGATGATTATCCGGACATTGCGCTTTTAGTGGCAAATGAGGTTGCAAAAGACTTGAATAATAGAGGCATTTTGATTTGCGGTTCTGCCATGGGAATGGATGTGGTTGCAAACAAAGTAAAAGGAATACGCGCGACAGTGGCATACTCTAAGATTTCCGCACAGCATGCCAGACAAAATGATAATATTTCTATTATCTCTCTCGCCGGCGATATATTAAAAGTTCGCGAAGCTCAAGAAATTGTTGATATATTTTTGTCTACTTCATTTAGCGGAGAAGAGCGCTATCTTCGCCGACTTCAAAAAATCGCTGATATTGAAAATCAAAATTTTAAAAGTTGACTATTATACAACATTATGCTTTACTTTGTTTAGATGATCGTGTGATTGGAGAAATTCTATGGATGAAAAGCCTGTGAAAGACAAAGATGTGCTTGCGCAGTACAATAACAAATTAATTCGTTTGAAAGCTGATATAGATACTGGAAATGGAATTAATACCGTCTCGCATTACGTAATTGTTGTTGGTGATAAAACCTATCTTTTGTATTGTTATAGCCTTGGGGAATGCTTCGGTATCAATCCTCAAACAGGTAATCCAAGAGTTCTAATTAGCAATATTAATCCAAGTTTGGATTATTTAAAGAACGTAAGCGTTGTTCCAATGGACGAATCAATCTTATCAGCGCTATGTGAAATTTTAAAAACAGGGTCTTTTGATGGAGATGGTGAGGCACAAATAAAAATTGGCCCTATTAATTGTGAAGTACGCTTTTTGGCATCATTTAAAGAAAAGGCTTTGTTGTCTTGAGGTTAAAATTGTCCGCAAACTAACGCGGACTTTTTTCTTTTGGATAATTTTGAATTGCAAAAACTGTCATTATTCGCGAGACACCCATAATTTTCTGTTGAAAATTTGCTATGCTCCCGTCCTTGGCGAGGCTCGCCCAAATGGGCGGCGCGCCGTCGCACTCCGCAGGTCTCGCTCATAACGAAGTTTCACAATTCAAAATAAATGATATATAATTAAATAATGATAGAGATTATCCCATCAATAAATGTTAATAATTTTGAAGAGCTAAAAGAAAAGATTCGCCTTGTGGAGCCATATGTAAATTGGGCGCATATTGATGTATCCGACGGAGTATTTACCAAACATGTCAGTTGGCATGATCCTAAAGAATTTGTAGGTTTTCAAACATCTCTTAAATTAGAGGTACATCTTATGATTGATAGACCAGAACGTGAAATTGATGAATGGGCTATTGTGCCAGCGGATCGTATTATTTTTCATCAAGAAGCGACAAGTGTTCATAAATTGATATTAGATAAAATTCGCGGTGCCAAAAAAGAAACTGGCATTGCGATAAAACCAGATACTAATTGGATAAAATTGTTTCCATATTTTGATTCTGTGGATTTATTACAGCTTTTAGCGGTAAATCCTGGACCATCTGGGCAGGAATTTCAAGAAGAAATTCTCCACAAGTTGGGTCATATACATTCGCTCCATCCTCAGGCTATAATAGAAGTTGACGGCGGAGTAAATCCTGCCGTTGCGAGACGATGCACCCGTGCTGGCGCAGAAGCGCTGGTTGCTGGAAGTTCTGTTTTTTCCAGTAAAGATATCGGTGCGGCGATTGAAAAATTAAAAAATGTCACACAATTCAATAGCGATAAGTTTTTATCACATTTACCAAAAAAGACTCCAGTCAATTTTGTTTAATATTTTTTATGGCTCACTTGCACGACGACGATATAAAAAAACTGGAAGAAAAAGCGAATGCCATTCGCCAATCAATTCTTGAGATGTTGATAGCGGCCGGCTCCGGACATACCGCGGGCCCATTGGGTATGACCGATATCTTTACCGCATTTTATTTCCATATTTTAAAACACGATCCAAAGAATCCTTTGTGGGAAGAGCGTGACAGATTAGTACTTTCCAACGGCCACATTTGTCCTGTGCAATATGCTACTCTTGCGCACGCGGGGTATTTCCCAATCGAAGAATTAAATACTTTAAGAAAATTTGGCAGTCGTTTGCAAGGTCATCCACATCGTGGAAAATTGCCAGGCATTGAAACATCTTCCGGACCACTTGGCTCAGGGCTTGGCCAAGCGGTTGGCATGGCTATCGGTTTTCGAATGGATAAGAAAAAAAATCAGGTCTATTGTTTTATGGGAGATGGTGAACAAGATTGTGGCATAGTATGGGAATCAATGATGATGGCTGGCAAATTAAAATTGGACAATCTTACAACAATTATTGATAGAAATAATATTCAAATTGACGGTATGACAGAAGATATCATGCCACTTGAGAATTTGCGCGCAAAATATGAAGCATTTAATTGGCACGTGCTTGAAATTGATGGACACAATATGGAAACAATCGTAAACGCAGTTGAGGAAGCGCGTGCGATTTATGAAAAACCAGTAATGATTATCGCGCATACAATCCCAGGCAAAGGAGTCCCTGAAATTGAATTTGATTATCGTTGGCATGGCAATCCTCCAGGTAAAGGCCCTACTGATTTAATCCCAGCGGTAGAACAAGGCAAACGAATGCTTGCAGAACTTCGTACACTGGGAGGTAGAATTAAAAGCGAACATCAATAATATTTGTGCCAATAAATCCAAATCAAAAATTAGTTGAAAATGTATTAGATCTCAAAACAGTTGAGCAGGCGCCGACGCGCAAGGGTTTTGGTGAAGGGCTTTTGGAAATTGGAGAGAAAGATCCGAGAGTGGTTGGGCTGTGCGCTGATCTGACGGAATCCACGCAAATGTATTTGTTTGCTAAAAAATTCCCAGACAGGTTTATTGAAATGGGTATTGGAGAACAAAATATGGCGGTTGTTGCATCAGGCCTTGCGTCTGTTGGCAAAATCCCATATATCACATCTTACGCGATGTTTAGCCCTGGTAGAAATTGGGAGCAAATTCGTACTACAATTTGTTATAATAATGTTCCTGTAAAAATTATTGGTTCGCATTCCGGCGTGTCTGTTGGACCGGATGGTGCCACACATCAAGCAATTGAAGATATTGCAATTACGCGCGCAATTCCAAATATTACAGTGATTGCGCCATGCGATATGCACGAAGGAAAAAAAGCCGCAATTGCCGCCGCATCCATTGATGGGCCAGTATATATTCGCTATACGAGAGAAAAAACACCAATACTTACTACGATTGATACTCCGTTTGAGGTTGGAGAAGCGGAAGTTTTGTTTGATTCTAACTTTGCGGCCGTCCCGCTAAGTAGCGGTCCGGCCGCTAAGTCTACGATCGACATAGCTATTATTGGATGTGGGCCGCTTGTTCATAATGCTTTGCTTGCCGCCGGAGAGCTTGAAAAGGAAGGCATCAAGGTTCGTGTAATAAATAACCACACAATCAAGCCAATGGATGAGGCTACAATTATTCAGGCGGCAAAAGATGCCGGAGCAATTGTGACCGTAGAAGAGCATCAAGTACATGGAGGTATGGGCTCTGCGATCGCAGAAGTTTTAGCAAAAAATTATCCGGTACCTATTGAATTTATAGGTGTCCAAAATCGTTTTGGCGAATCCGGCGAGCCAAATGAATTAATTGAAGCGTTTGGTATGGGAGTATCGCATATTAAAGATGCGGTTAAAAGAGTTATTTTAAGAAAAAAATGAAACACAACTATGATTTTATTGCGATAGGGGATACGGCGACGGATGCATTTATTCGTATTGCAGACGCATCGGTGAATTGCGATATCAATCGCGAAAACTGTATGCTTTGTATGCGTTTTGGCGACAAAATTCCTTATGAAGCAGTTTATGTGGTTCCTGCGGTTGGTAATGCTGCTAACGCGTCAGTGAGCGCGGCAAGACTTGGACTAAAAAGCGCGTTTGTTACAAATATTGGCGCGGGACACAATGGCTCTCAATGTCTTGAGACACTAAAGGCGGAAAAAGTTTCAACAGAATTTGTTGTAGTTAATAAAAACAAGCACACAAATTATCACTATGTCCTATGGTTTGAAGACGAACGTACTATTTTAATAAAACACGAATCATATGATTATGAATTTCCAGAAATAGACGATCCAAGGTGGATTTATTTTTCTTCGATGGGCGAAAATTCACTGCCATTTCATGATAAACTTGCTGAGTATCTTGAATCGCATCCGGATGTAAAATTGGCTTTTCAGCCAGGCACATATCAAATGAAATTTGGACGAGAGCGCCTTACCAAAATTTATAAACATACAGAAGTATTTTTTTGCAATAAAGAAGAATATCAGCAAGTTTTAGGAATAGACGAACACGATATAAAAAAATTGCTTTCTATGATGCGGGATCTCGGTCCAAAAATTGCAGTGTTAACCGACGGCGTAAAAGGCGCATATACTTATGATGGTAACGAATATCTTTTTTTGAAAGAGTATCCAGACCCAAAACCTCCATTAGAACGGACAGGCGCAGGGGACGCGTTTTCTTCTACATTTACAGTAGCATTAGCATTGGGTCACGATATACGTACAGCGCTTATGTGGGGGCCAATTAATTCAATGTCTGTGGTACAGCGTGTTGGCGCACGCGCTGGACTTCTCTCGCGTCCAGAAATTGAAGAATTCCTCAAAAACGCACCAGCAGATTATATGCCAAGAGCAATATAATGAAAAAAATTTCAAAAATTATTTCCATTATCTTTCTTGTTGTAATTGTATTAATCTTAACAATTGTTCTACAAACAAAATTTTTAAACTGCAAATTAACCATTTTTCCATTTTTAGGATCTGCGCAAGAACATTGGTACTGTATTATTCAATGGTTTTTTTAATATGATCTTCCAAAAAATATTACTTAAAGCAACACAAGAGCACTGGGCGACTGGGCAAAAATATGCTATAATGTGATTATGAGTACAGTTGTATTGCCCGAAAATTTTAAACCACTTTTGTGGTCATATGATATTTCTAAGATTGATTTAGAAAAAGATAAAAATCGTATTATTGTTAATGTGATTAATTACGGTGATTTATCACATTGGCGATGGCTGTTGAAAACCTACTCCATAGAAGAAGTAAAAAAAACAATTTTGTCTCTCCCATCATCAGAGTTTCGACCGCAGGTTTTAAAACTTATTTCATTATTATTGGATATTCCGCAAAATGCTTATGATACATACAGAATCACTAACCGAGGAAGGAAAATCGTTTCTGCCACAGCTTAGAAAACTTGGTGGCAGTTATTATTTGGCAGGAGGTACCGCGCTTGCACTTCAACTGGGGCATCGCGTTTCTGTTGATTTCGATTTTTTTTCTTCTAATGAAATTTCTTCGGATTTACTGACATTTGTTGAAAAATTATTTGCTGGGCTACCACAAAGAATTTTAGTAAATAATAAAAATGAGTTTACTCTTATTGTAGGTGAAACCAAAATTACCTTTCTTTACTATCCATTTTCATTGCTATATTCACTTGTGGATTGGGAAAATATTAAACTTTCATCTATAGAAGAAATAGCGGCGATGAAAGCTTACACGATAGGAAGACGCGGCACATTTAAAGATTACGTTGATTTATATTATGTACTTATCTCAGGTGCTACTCTAGAATCAATTATTGAATCAGCAGAAAAAAAATATAATGATGCTTTCAATTCGCGTTTGTTTTTGGAACAACTTGTTTATTTTGAAGATATTACTGATACAAATATTCGTTTTATTAAGCCCGCTGTTTCGCCCAAAGCAATAGAAGATTTTTTTGAAGAAGAAATAAAAAAGATTAAACTATCACAATCATGACTTACCAAGAAATACTTAAAAAAGCAACAAGCGAGCATTGGGCGACGGGACATTTTAATTTTTCCGAGTCTGACCAGGCGCGTGCTATTTGCGAAGCAGCAAAAGAAGTGGGCACTTGCGCAATTTTGGGGACATCTGAAGGCGAAGCAAAACATTTGGGTTATTTGGAAGCGGTTGCCTTAAGAGACGCATTTCGCAAAGAACTTGACATTTCGGTATTTTTAAACTGTGACCACCACAAAAGTATAGAATCTGCCAAGAAAGCGGTAAACGCTGGATACGATTCGATCCACATTGATTTATCAGCTGAAGAATTTGAAAAAAACATAGCAGGCACAAAAGAAGTTGTTGATTATTCTAGAAAATTAGCTGGTGAAAATGGGATAATAATTAGTGTTGAAGGAGAATTAGGATATTTGCGAGGCGAATCAAAAATACAAAAAGAAAAAATTGAAGTAAAACAGGAGGATTATACAAATTCAGAAAAAGCAAAAGAATTCGTTGCCAGAACAGGCGTGGACAGATTGGCAATAGCAATAGGGAATATTCACGGTATATCGCTTGATGAGCCTGTTTTAGATATTTCACGCATTAAAACTATTCGAGAAGTGGTGCCAGAAAATGTGGCTTTAGTCCTACACGCAGGTTCCGGTATTCCAGATGATAAAATTAAAGCGGCAATTGCGGCTGGAATCGCAAATATTCATATCAACACCGATATTCGAGTCGCATACACAAATGCGCTTAAAGAAGAAATTTTAAAAGACTCGGAAAATGTAGTACCATATAAATATGATGCGTCGGCTAAGGACGCAATGAGGCGCGTTGTTAAAGAAAAATTATTATTATTCGACGCTAAATTATAAAAAATGGCAAAAATATTTATAACAAGGCAGATTCCAAAAACAGGCCCAGATAAATTGCGAGCATCTGGGCACGAAGTAGTAGTTAGCGAAAAAGACGGAGTGCTTACAAAAGATGAATTAGTTGTCGCGCTTCAAGGAAAAGAGTACGACGCAGTGCTTTGTTTATTAACCGATAAAATTGATGATGATATTTTTATAGCGGCAGGCACTCAATGTAAAATATTTGCCAATTATGCTGTCGGGTTTGACAATATAAATTTGGATGTTGCAAAAGTTCGTGGGATAATGATAACAAATACCCCGGGTGTGCTTACGGATACAGTCGCAGAACATGCTTTTGCACTGATGTTGTCTATTGCGCATCGAGTAGCAGAGGCAGATAGATTTACCAGAGCAGGTAAGTATACAGGATGGGCTCCCATGATGCTTTTGGGGACAGATGTATCCAAAAAAACAATCGGCATAGTTGGCTTGGGAAGAATTGGTTCTCGCGTAGCATATCATGCGGCAAAAGGGTTTGACGCAAAGATTATTTATTATGATATAAGGCGCGATGAAAATTTTGAAAAAGAATTTAGTGCGGAATTTAAAGAAAATGTAGATGATATATTTCGCGAAGCGGATTTTATATCAATCCATGTGCCGCTTTTGCCGACCACCAAACATCTTGTTGACGCTCGGCGCCTCGGCTTGATGAAGAATACAGCATACTTGATCAATACTTCGCGCGGACCTATTGTTGATGAAAAAGCGCTTGCCGATGCATTAAGTGTTAATATTATAAAAGGAGCCGCCATAGATGTATTTGAACATGAACCCGCGGTATATTCAACATTACTAGATTTAGAAAATATTATTTTAACGCCTCACATTGCTTCCGCCACTGACGAAACACGCTCAAAAATGGCTGAATTAGCGGCGGATAATATTATTTCAGCGCTTTTAGGTCAAACTCCGCCAAATCTTGTAAAATAATTTTAACTATTATATAATATTAAATATGGAATCTATTATTGCTGAACCACGAACAGTGGTAGGAAAAGCCGTTAAATCTCTTCGTAAAAGAGGCATGTTACCAGCAGTTGTATATGGCAAGGGAAAAGACGCTTTATCTATTAGTGTATTGCAATCAGAGTTTCTAAAATTATGGAAATCAGCCGGAGAATCTTCTCTGGTTTCGTTAAAAATAGGTAAAGAAGAAAAAAATGCATTGATACACGATGTCTCTTTTGATCCTATAAAAAGTACGCCAACTCATGTAGATTTTTACTTGGTAGATATGACTCATGAAGTAGAAGTAGATGTCCCAATAGAATTTATTGGCGATGAGGAAGCAGGCAAAGCATCTGGCGGTATTTTACTTAAAATATTGCATGAATTAAAAATAAAGGCGCTTCCACAAAATTTGCCGCATACAATAGTTGTAGATGTTTCTACTTTACAAAATCCAAAGGATTCTATTTTAGTTAAAGATATAAAAACTACGCCCGGAGTTGTCATTATAAACGATGTCGGAGATCTTGTTGCTATTATTGAAGAAGCTCGCGCTTCTGAAGCAGAGGAGGTCATTTCAACGGATGTTGCTGGAATTTCCGCAGAAGCAATTAAGAACATAGAAGTTGTAAAGGAAAAAAAGATTTCAAAAGAGGACGCGGAATCTGCTGGATCTGAAGAAAAATAATAGCGATTTAATCACTGTGATCTTTTTTACGCATCAATACAAGGATTACTATGCAAACAATATTTTTTGGTTTGATTACTCTATTGATAATACCCACACTTGTGATGGCAGAAGTGAGCCCTTCGTTGGTGCAATCACGTCGAGTTGAATTGGAAAATCAACTTAAAAACTATGAACGTCAAATTGTTGAAACAGAAAAGTTAGTTTCTCAAAAACGCAAAGAGGCTGAATCATTACAACGCGACATTGCAATATTGGATGCAAATATTAAGTTAAAGAAACTCAATATCAAAGCCCAAGCTCTTTCTATTACTAAATTAGAAGGTCAGATTGGCCAAAAAAATCAAAATATTAACGAACTTGAAATTACCATTGCGCGCAATAAGGTAACGCTTGGCGAATCTATTCGACAACTAAACGAGCGAGATCACAGATCTGTAATTGAATTAGCCATTGAATTTAATAATTTAACTAATTTTTTCGACGAAATAGAATCCACACAAAGATTGCAAAACGCAATTCAAGATTCAGTAACGACTCTTTCTTATTTAAAGACAGAAGAAGAATCAGCTCGTGTTGCTTTGGAAAACGACAAACAAGAAGAAATTCAATTAAAAACACTGCAAGAGCTTGAAAAAAAACGACTTGAACAAGAAGAGAGTCAAAAAAATTCTATTTTAAAAGCTACCAAAGGCAAAGAATCGGAATACAAAAAAATATTAACCAATAAACAAAAAGAAGCAGCTTCTATTCGCAGTCAGCTATTTCTTTTGCAGGGCTCTCCATCAATATCATTTGAAAAGGCCCTGGAATACGCAAATTCAGCCTCGCGTCTTACTGGGGTAAGAGCGGCATATATTTTAGCAATAATTTCTCAAGAGTCGGATTTGGGGCGGAATATTGGCCAATGTAATTTGCCAAATGATCCTCCATCGGATCGTTGGCAAGCAGTAATGAAGCCATCTCGCGATCATGAACCATATCTTGCTATTACCGCGGAACTTGGATTGGATCCGGAAAAAATGCCAGTATCGTGTCCATTGCGCGATCGCTATAAACGCAGAATTGGTTGGGGTGGAGCCATGGGTCCTGCTCAATTTATACCATCTACATGGATGCTTTATAAAGATGAAGTCGCGCGGCTTATTAGTCATAGCCCGGCAAATCCATGGAGTCCTCAAGACGCGTTTGTGGCTTCAGGACTTCTTTCAAAGGACAATGGAGCGATTGGTACTCGTGAAAATGAGCGCGTTGCCGCCGCAAAATATTTTGCAGGAGGCAATTGGAATACATCACTTGGTCGCTCATATGCCAGCCAAGTCCTCGCCCGCGCGGATACTTACCAAGAACAAATTGATCTTTTGCAATCCGTCGCGCAAAGATAGGCTGTGTTTATTTTTTTTGCTTGTTTATAAATGCCCCTATAATTGGGTCTAAATTCCCGTCCATTATTGTTTGAATATTGTGCCATGATTCTTTAATACGATGATCAGTTATACGATCTTGCAGGAAATTGTATGTGCGGATTTTTTCAGAGCGATCAGCAGTGCCGATTTGTTCTTTGCGTTCACGGCGCAACGCCTCTTCTTCTTTGTGGAGCTGTTCATCAAGAAGTTTGGAGCGCAATACTTGCATGGCGCGCTCTCTATTTTTCAATTGAGATCGTTCTTCGCGTGAAGAAATAACGATACCTGTAGGTTTGTGAAGTATTCTTACTGCAGTTTCAACCTTGTTTACATTTTGTCCTCCGGGGCCTCCAGCGCGTGAAAAACTAACTTCAATATCCGATTCTTTTATATCAATTTCTTTCTCTTCTGCGATAGGCAAAATTGCAACAGACGCGGTTGATGTGTGTATTCTGCCGGATTTTTCCGTTGATGGTATTCGTTGAATTCTATGCACGCCAGACTCGTATTTAAGCATATCATAGACTCCATTGCCTTTGATTTCCGCAATTACTTCTTTGTATCCGCCGACTTCATTTTTTGATTCATCAATAATACTAAAACTCCAGCCTCGTTTTTGTGAGTATGTTTGATACATTCTAAACAAATCTGCCGCGAATAATGCAGCCTCATCTCCTCCAGCTCCTGCGCGTAATTCCAAAATAGCGTTATCTTTATTATAGCCTTGCCTAATCCCTAACATTTCTGCAAATTTTATTTCAATTTCTTTTTTTCTCATATCAGCCGCTTCGGTGTATTCTCCATAGAGTGTTTTAACTTTAGACAATTCACCGAATTTAATCATTTTATCTCTTGACCATTTGAAGCTTTCTGCAACATCAAGTTCCATTGCGTCATATTCCGCGATAGATTCCTCAAGTTTTTTTTGTAATTCAACATTCATAAATATAAGATTTTTGTACACGGAAAAAATCTGCGCATACAATTATAGAGAAATTAAGTTATTTTTTTGAGGATGATTTATGTGCTTTTGCCGCTCGCGTTTTATATTTTTCTACGCGTCCGGCCGCATCAATAATCTTTTCCTTTCCAGTATAATACGGATGACACTGTGAGCAAATTTCAACAGCAACATTTTCTTTTGTAGCGCCCCTTTTTAAGCCTGCTCCGCACGCGCACTGGATATTGGATTTTGGATAATATTGCGGATGAATATTCTGTTTCATATAGATATCATATCATAGTCTACTTGCATTTGCAACTTTATTTATGTATACTCTTTTTTATATGACAGATACAAATACCAAAATAAACAATATCAACGATAAACCAACTTCCACTGATTTAGAAAGGCTTTTTGAAGCTGGAGCACATATTGGACATTCCAAAGTTCGCAGAAACCCAAAAATGAGTAAATACATATTCGGGATACGTAATAATATTGAGATTTTCAATTTACAACTTACGGAATCAAAACTAAAAGAAGCAGAAGGGTATATGTATGAATTAGGCAAAAATAAAAAACTAGTTCTTTTTGTTGGATCAAAACCAGCGGCGCGCAAATACGTGAGCATGGCGGCAAAGCGCCTTGGGATGCCATGTGTTACTGAACGATGGCTTGGCGGAGTGCTTACAAATTTTAAAGCCATGGAAGCTCGACTTGCTTATTGGCAAAATCTTGAACGAGAGGTCAATGACGGAGGTCTTGATAAATATGTCAAAAAAGAACGCATATTAAAATTAACAGAATTACGGAAATTAACTCGCATGTTCGGCGGGCTTCGATCATTAACAAGAATACCAGACGCAATAGTCATTATAGACCCTAAAGAAGAGAATACCGCGACACAAGAGGCTCGCAAAAAGAATTTAAAAATTATTGCGTTGTTGAACAATGATTGTAATCCAGAAGAGATTGCGTATCCAATACCCGCCAATGATGATTCAGCAGAGGTTATTTCGGTTATTCTCGATCATCTTACAAATGCGTACGAAACTGGAAAGCGTACTAATACAGAACCATCGATTATCGTCTAATTATTATAAATTATTTTTTAATATGAGTGTGTCAAATGATCTTGTTAAACATCTTCGGCAAATTACTGGAAACTCCATCTCTCTTTGTAAAAAAGTTTTGGATGAATCTGGTGGGGACATGGAAAAGGCTCTTATACTTTTAAGAAAATCTTCTGACGCGCTTGCTGTTAAAAAAGAAGGACGAACAACAGGCGCCGGCATTATAGAAACATATCTTCATGGAAACAAAAAAATCGGAGTATTATTGGATATTCGATGTGAGACAGATTTTGTGGCTCGTAATAACGAGTTTCAATCATTAGCGCACGACATCGCGCTTCATATCGCGGGAGCACGGCCTTTGTATATCAATAAAGATGATATACCATCCGATGTGCGCGAAGAAGCAGAGCGACTTTTTATGGATGAATCTCAAAATCTTGGTAAATCTCCAGATATGACAAAAAAGATTGTTGAAGGAAAGTTGAAAGCTCATTTTCGAGATACATCTCTTTTGTCTCAATCGTTTGTCAAGGATCCGAATATTACCATTGAAGAACTTATAACAAGAGGTATTACGCATTTTGGAGAAAAAATAGAAATAGAAAGATTCACGCGTTTTGAAATATGATATTTTATATAATCTTATTATTTTTAAGTGTTGCCGCGTTATTCTATATTGTGTTTCGTCATAAAAACGAACTTACGGAACGATACGAAACGTTTTTCACGGAATACCCCGCAAATTTTTCGCATTTTATGAATGATATTTCAAAAGAATTCCGCGAAATATGGAATATCCACATGAGAGATCAAATTCTTTTATTTATAGAAAAGCGTTTGCGGTGGTTTCGCATTATTGCGTTACGGATTGAGCACTTATTGTTTCGCGCGACACACCATGTGCGCGATGCATCTAATCGCAATGGCGTGTCTGCAGATAAGATAGTTGATGCTAATCTAGAACAAGATAAAGATATAAAATAATATTTTGTAAAAATTTTGCCGGAGTAGCTCAATGGCAGAGCAGTGCTTTTGTAAAGCAAAGGTTGGAGGTTCGACTCCTCTCTCCGGCTCAAAATAGGCAAAATTTTATTTATCTTGAATAAAACGAGACTTTCTGCGTTTGAGCAGAAAGTCTCCCGGTTCAAATCCGAGAGGTGGCTCCAGAATCAGACTTTCAGAAAAAACACCGACTTTTTGATGGGACGCGCGAAGCGCGTCCCACGCTCTCGGGTCTTCTGTGTCTTTTTCTACAAAAGTGGAGTATCTTTACGACCTCGCTCGAACTTACTTTATCAAAAATTCGTGATGAACGAAAGCCAATACCCAAATAATCTATACTGTGCTATATTTAAAGCACTAAGGTCGCTTAATTAATAAATTAAAATAACAATTATATGAGTATAGAGAATATGTCTGCTGGCGTTCCTCAAGAAAGTGAGGAAGAAATTGAAGCTAAACAGCGCAAAAACGATCAACTATTTAAAGAACAAGCTGATGTTCGCAATAAAGATCGTAGCACTGTGAAAAAAATGTTTGGAGTAGGCAAAGTGTCGGGTGTAGATATGGCCCATGAAGAAGCTCTACGTATTAACCAGTTGGTTGACGAAAAAGTTAAACGAGAAGGCGAAAAAACATCGCCCCAATTGGCTGCTGATGAGATTCTAAAATTTAGTCGGAAACATGATGCCACAGTAGATGCAAGTGGAAATGTCAAAAGAGAACGGTTTTCTTGGAACCACGAAAGCGACATGAAAAAATTATCAGAAGGTTTAAAAATTGCGCAGAGAGAGAGAGAGAGATGCAAAGATTATATGAAGCATATACTAAACAAAATTTAGGATATGTAACGAAGGGAATGATTGACAGTGTACCAAATCCTAGCGAAATAACTATCGCAGAAGCGCTTGATTTGTTACAAATCCTTGAAAGAGTAGTGCGTGAGAAGGTGGGGCAGATGAAATCAGAAGTGGGTACTGATAGTACTGCATATTCAAAAGAATTATTTGATGTATTCGAAACGCGTGAGAAAGAATTAAACGATATCAGTATAGCGTTGTGTCAGCTAAAAGAATTACCCGATCAAGGTCGTGGTTTGAATGAAGTTTATACTGATTTAAAAACACATTTGATCAAAAAAGAAATTCTAAAAGACGCCAATTCGCAGGAATTGAAATAGAAAAATAGAAGTTTCGTTTCAATATAATCCAATCAGGATCCAAGCAAAACGTTTCTTTCTTTTTTAGAAGAATTTTTTGGCGGCGTGCGTAAATCAAACTAGCCAGGAGTGTTTGCTTTCGGGGTTTTGCCATCCAAGTATTCTGGCAGTGTGGTGTGGCTTCAATTTGGACTCGGTAAAGCGAAAATCTTTTTTCTGGGGATTTTTTGATTTTTTGCTTTACCTCAACTGATTTCCCGCCCGCAGGAGTGGTCTGGGGAGGAATGTGGGCGGGCTTCGCTTTCGGATTTTTTTGGGATATAAAATAATAATGTTATACTATTTAAACACTTGCAAATATGCGTTTTGTTTGTAGTTTTTATCTTTTTAAAGTTGCACTCTTTATTTAAAATATGGTATTATAATTTTATATGAAGTTTTTATTCACAATATTTCTAATCACTAGTTTTATTGGTGTTGCCGTATTTGGTGTTTTTGGTATGCACTCTGATATGCAAAATCATGACGATGGGTGCATTTTTGCAGTATCTCAAAGAGCTGATTGCACTAAACGAATTAATCCTATTGATTATCTTGCCTTTCATTTTGATAGTTTCAAAAATTTTCTTGCCACCACTTTTAATAACAATCTTTTTGTTTTGCTTTTACAGCTTTTTGTGTTTATCGCAGGAGCAAGTTTTTGGGCTTGGCGCGGCGCTTATTTGATTTTGCTAAAATTACATCCAGCTCATTATTTCCATAGGCTGGAATTATTTAAAAAACATCCACAGCGCGAGTTTTTGAAATGGCTTGCTTTTCATGAAAACAGCCCTACATTTTTAAGGACGCTGATATAAAGCTGTACGCCAAATTGTGGAGTATCATAAGGCTTGTATTGCGCGTCGTTTTTGTTTCTCTATTTTACAGAGATTTTTATTTGTAAATTTTAACTAACAATTAATTATATGAACATAAAAACAATTATTATTTCAGTGTTTGTTGTTTTAGCTCTCTTGGTGGCGCTTGCATGGATGGGCTATAAAAACACATCATCAGCTCTATTGTCACAGGATTCAAATTCAGCAAAAAGTCAACTTACTGCGTCGGAAATACTCCACGACTTTGGAACGATATCAATGGCAAATGGAAAAGTGGACACAACATTCAAAATCACCAATCCTACAAGCAAGGGTATTGTGTTATCTAGTATCGTAACATCTTGTATGTGTACTAATGCGTATATTGTGAAAAATGGAAGAGAAAGAGGTCCGTTTGGTATGTCTGGACACGGCGGGCTGGTTCCTTCGGCAGACGAGACTATAAAGACTGGCGAATCTTTGGATATAAAAGTCGTTTATGATCCAAACGCTCACGGGCCAGCCGGAGTCGGGTCAATAGATAGAATTGTTGAACTTACCGATGCCGATGGAGGAATGTTGCATCTCGAAATAAAAGCGTCAGTAACTCCATAACTATTTATGAAAAGAATATTCATAATTTTTTCAATTGTTCTAGTTATTATCACTGGACTTGTAATACTCAAAAATACACCTGCTACAGCTTCATTGATTTGGAATTTTAGCAACAATGGAAAATGGCTTTTGCCTCTTGTCTTGTTGTCAGCGCTTCTTGATAGTGTGCATCCGTGTTCATTTTCTATTTTGCTTATTACTATTGCATTTTTGTTTGGGATGCAGATGACGAGAAAAAAAATTCTTCGGATTGGCGGAACATATATTATTGGTATTTTTATAGCATATCTTTTAATTGGACTCGGAATTTTACAGGTTTTACATTTATTCAATACCCCCCACTTTATGGGTAAGCTTGGTGCAACTATCCTTATTATTTTTGGAGTTCTTAATCTAATCAATAGATTTTTCCCGAGATTCCCAATAAAACTAAAAATGCCGTCAGTTTCCCATAATACAATGAGTTGGCTTATGGATAAAGCGTCAATTCCTTCTGCGTTTGGACTTGGCCTTCTGGTTGGTATATGCCAGTTTCCGTGTATGGGAGGGCCATATTTGATGGTTATTGGGCTTTTGCGCGATCAAGTAACATATTTTATTGGGTTTAGTTATTTGATTCTATATAATCTAATTCTTGCCTTACCACTTGTGGTAGTTCTTTGGATTGCCGCGGACAAAACAATGGTGGATAAAATGCAAGAATGGAAAATAACGAATATGCGTGGAGTGCGACTTTGGGCAGGACTTGCTATGATCATTATAGGTAGTTTAATTTTTTTCATCTAATATGAACATCAAAATTTGCCCAATATGTGTCGCGGTTAGCGGGACATGGTTATTAATACAAATCGGCGTATATGGCGGATTATTAATGGCAAACAATTGGATACTTGTTGCTGCGATTGCTATGGGCGGGACGGTTGTCGGAATAGCGTATCAAAAACAATCGTTGTTTTGGAAATCAATTGTCATTACAATTGGCATGCCGGTGGCATATTTATTTGTTACGCACATCAATCCACTTGTTATCGTTCTAGAAATTATTATCTTGCTCATTTTCGCATATATGTTTTTTTTGAAGCAAGGGTCAACTAGAAATTACAATGTGCGCGATCTAGAAACTAAATTAAAAAATTGTTGTTAATTAAAATTAAAAAACTATGGAAAATGAAACACAAAACAAAATAGTTGAAAATAATCCGCCTGCTGAGGAGCAATCAAAAAAAGATCACACGCTTGCGGCAAGCATTTTGGTTTCTGCTCTTATTCTCGCAGGCACATGGATATATATGACAAATAGAGCAAACCTCAATCTGCTCTCGGTGAATAGTGATATACAAGCTATAAAGAGCGTTGAAGAAAAAGTTTTGCCTTCCAATGGAGCTGTCCTTCCGGCTAGTTGGGGCAATTTGGGATCACAGCTAGTTAGCGCTGGAGTGATAGATGTTGATAAACTCAAGGCAATATATAACGCAAGGGGAACATTTACAGAAGAATACAATACGCTTCTTCTCGGACAAAATAATGGCAATCTTAAAATTACAAAAGATAACGCGGATTATCTGTTGAATTTATTTTGGGCGCTTGGCCTTGCCAATAAAAATTCTATTTTAGAAACTGGCGAAATGATGAACCCGGAGTTTGGGGGACCACAAAATTTTGCTTCTATCGGCGGTTGGACAATTTCAAAAGGTAATCCAATGAATTATTACAGTAAATATCAGTTTTTAAGTTTAACTTCGCAACAACAGGCTCTTGTAGAAAAAATATCAAAGGGTATTTATAGGCCTTGTTGCGGTAATTCAACCCATTTTCCTGATTGTAATCATGGTATGGCTATGCTCGGACTTTTGGAATTAATGGCTTCACAAGGCGCAAGCGAGCAAGATATGTGGAAAACCGCCCTCATTGTAAATTCTTATTGGTTTCCGGACAACTATCTTACAATCTCTAAATATATGCAAAACAAGGGTATTGATTGGAAAGATGTAAATCCGCAGGAAATTCTCGGAGCAAATTATTCCAGCGCATCTGGATACAAACAAATTGCAGCACAAGTGACTAAACCGAAGCAACAGCAAAATGAAGGAGGTTGTAGTGTAGACACTGGAGAATCATCAACACCGCAACGCCAGCAAGGCGGTTGTGGAATATAAGATATCCACACCATAACTGTAATAACTGTTGATTTATAGGTAATAGGGGTATAGGATATATTCATGGTAGATCAAAAATTAAAAAAGAGAGCAATTCATAGGGCAAAGATCATTTGTGGACAGCTGGAAGGACTTATTAGCGCTATTGAGAAAGAAGCATATTGTCCAGAGCTTTTAAGACAGTCTTTCTCTATTCAAAGGTCGCTTAAAAGCCTTGATGCATTTCTTCTTGAGAATCATTTACGGACACATGTAAAGCACCAGCTGTCTAACAAAGAAAAAGAAGAAAATTCTATCAAGGAGCTTATAAAAATTTATACATTATCAAATAAATAAAAAAAATATGGATAAATTATCTTTAAAATTATACGGCTGGAAATGTGTTCTTGGAACTGAAGTAGTGTATATTATTTGCCTTGTTGGCGGATTTTTGCCGCTTCGGAGTGTACGAGGTATGGAATTGCATCATACTTTGTTCGAAACATTACCAGGCTTTACGTGGATTAATTTCGGAAGCATAATGCTTGGTCTAATCTATATGTTTGTATTTTCATGGATATTCACTTGGTACTATGTATGGATGCACAATTCCAGCTTGATTAAAGAATAGTCTATATGGAAAACTCTTATGGCCTTTGGTCGCTTGTTATCATAAATTCGTTAATTTTCATTATTTTTGCTTTCAGTTTTACTAAGCCAAAAACACCAAGAGATTGGCGGTCATTCGGTGCATTCTCTGCGTTTCTTGTCGCTCTGTTTACAGAGATGTACGGCTTTCCTTTAACAATATATTTATTTTCCGGTTGGTTTTCTACAAAATTTCCCGGCACTGATTTTTTTACGCATAATTCCGGACATTTATTTGAAGATTTTTTTGGCTGGGGCGGGGACCCGCATTTTGGACCATTTCATATTGTGAGCTATATATTGATTATTTATGGATTTATGTTGCTTTCAAGCGCATGGACGATTCTCTATAAAGCTCAACGCGAGCATGTTCTTGCAACAGATGGTCCTTATGTTCAAATTCGTCATCCTCAATACGCTGGATTTGTAATTATTATGTTTGGATTTTTCTTACAATGGCCGACGATTCTCACGTTTATTATGTTTCCTATACTTATTTTGATGTATATAAAGCTCGCGCATAGCGAAGAGTTAGAAGCTAAAAGAGAATTTGGAGAAACATGGAATGTGTATGCCAAACAAACCAACGCGTTTATTCCAAAATTTAAATTACGTCAACATAATTAATTGATATAATTTTAAAATACAAATTGTAATATGAAAAAAGAAACATATAAAATTTCCGGAATACATTGCGCAAGTTGTACGGGGACAATTGAGCGTGTGCTTACGAAAACGGCTGGCGTACATTCGGCTTCAGCTAATTTTGCTTCAGAATCGGCGCTAATTGAGTTTGATGAAAATATTATTTCTGAATCGGATCTTGCAAAAGCGGTCGAATCGGTAGGATACAAGCTTAATATTAATGATACAGTTAAAGAAAAAACAATTAATAATACAGAATTTGAAACAATTTTACTAAAAGTATTGGGAATGGATTCTCCGCATTGCGCGATGATTGTAGAGGGTGCTATAAAAAAATTATCAGGTATAAAAAATATTGATCTAGATTTTGCAAATCAACGCGCAAAAATTGTTTTTGATTCTAAACAACTTGCTTTAAGCGAGATTTTTAAAGTAATTATCGACGCTGGCTATAAACCAATTGAAGAAGAAGGCAGGGCAGAGGAGCTGTTGGACAAAGAAAAAATTGAGCGGGAAAAACAAGTAAAAATTCTAAAAAGAAAACTTATCGGCGGTGGAATTTTATCAATTATCATATTTTTAGGCAGTTTCCCGGAATGGTTTTCTTTTGTGCCGTTATTTTTAAATAACTATGCCGTTCTTTTTGTTTTAACCACTCCAGTACAATTTTGGGTAGGTTGGCAATTCTACAGTGGCCTAAAACTTCTTATAAAATACCGCACAGCAGATATGAATACATTGATTTCTATCGGGACTTTGGCGGCATATTTTTATAGCACAGCAGTTGTACTATTTCCATATTTTTTTACCAAAGGAGGAATTACGCCGACGATATATTTTGATACATCCGCTATTATTATTGTTCTTATTCTTTTGGGAAAATACTTTGAGGTTTTAATGAAGGGAAGAGCTTCCGAAGCAATCAAAAAACTTATTGGTTTACAGCCAAAAACAGCGAAAATTTTAAGCAATGGGAAGGAGATTGAAATACCGATTTCTGATGTTGTGGTCGGCGATTTTATTGTAGTAAGGCCGGGAGAAAAAATTCCGGTAGATGGCAAAATTACCGAAGGTGATTCGGAAATTGATGAATCAATGGTAACCGGCGAATCAATGCCAGTTCACAAAATGGTTGGAAGTATTGTTATTGGTAGTACTGTAAATAAATTTGGAACTTTTACCTTTCGAGCTACAAAGGTTGGCAAAGACACCGTGCTTTCGCAAATTATTAAAATGGTAGAAGAAGCACAAGGTTCCAAAGCGCCAATTCAGCGTTTAGCAGACCTAGTTTCTTCTTACTTCGTTCCAGTAGTATTTGTTATTGCTGTACTGACTTTTGCTATATGGCTTTTTTTTGGCCCTGTGCCGGCATTTAATTTTGCTCTCATTAATTTTGTCGCTGTTTTAATAATAGCGTGTCCATGTGCGCTAGGTCTTGCTACTCCAATGGCAATTATGGTTTCTTCTGGTAGCGCGGCAACAAAAGGAATTTTAATCAAAGACGCTACTTCACTTGAAATTGCGGGCAAACTCAACACAATTATTTTGGATAAGACAGGCACTCTTACTCAAGGAAAGCCACAATTGACAGATATTGTGGCGTTTGAAAATGAAAAACAAACAGATGTTATTATTATTGCCGCTTCGCTTGAACAAAGGTCAGAACATCCGCTGGCAAAAGCAATTTTGCAATATATCGCAAGTCTAGATCAAAAATCATCACATCCTCTTGATAAAGCAGTAATAGATGAGGCAAAAAAAGAAAATATTTCTTTTTATGCTCTTGATGAATTTAAGGCAATTTCCGGCAAAGGATTGCGCGGATTTTTGCAAATTGACGGTTACAGAAAAGAAGCGTATTTGGGAAATAGAGCCCTTATGACAGATATTGGATTGAATGCCTCTTTTTATGAAGATAAAATTAGTAAATTGGAACATGAAGGCAAAACGGTAATGATTTTGGCTGTAGATAAAAAAATTAAAGGCGCTTTGGCTGTTGCCGATGTGTTAAAAAAAGAATCAGTTGAAATGGTGAGTATTCTTAAAAAAAATAATATTGATGTGTGGATGTTGACGGGAGACAATGACAGAACCGCCAAGGCAATCGCGGCGCAGGCTGGTATAGATAATATCATGAGTGAGGTATTACCAGACAAAAAATCAGAAAAAGTGCGAGAGCTACAAATGCAGGGTAAAATTGTGGCAATGGTTGGCGATGGTATCAACGACGCGCCTGCGCTTACTCAAGCAAATATAGGTATTGCTATGGGTGAAGGCACTGATATCGCAATGGAATCAGCCAACATTACTTTAATGAGAGGAGACTTGATGCTTATTCCAGAAGTGATTAAACTTTCAAAAAGAACAATGAGGATAATTAAACAAAATCTTTTTTGGGCTTTCTTTTATAATTCCGCTTTTATTCCTGTCGCGGCAGGAGTCCTATATCCATTTTTCGGCATTTTGCTTAATCCAATTTTCGCCGCCGCCGCAATGGCATTTAGCAGTATTAGCGTTGTTTTGAATTCATTGCGATTAAAAAAGATCACAAGATAGTGTATAATTATTGTATATGATCAAAGAAATAATTATTGTTGGCGGAGGGTTTGGGGGTGTGCGCGTTGCTAAAAAGCTTGCAAAATCAAACAATGATATTCACATTACTTTAATTGATAAAAGCCATTATCATACTTTTTATTCTGATTTATATGAAGTAGCGACAGCAAATCTCGCGGAAACTGTCGCGCATGTGCCTAATGAATTTTATGAACTCAAATCAACATCAGCATATCCTCTCGAAAATATATTTTCTAATAATCTAAATGTAACGGTTTTATACGACGAGGTAGTTGGAATAAATTTTCAAAAAAATGAAGTTTTATTAAAGTCTGAAGTAACAAAACGATACGATTATTTAGTATTAGGAGCCGGAAGTGAGACAAATTATTATAATATTTCTGGACTTTATGAATGCGTCTTTCCATTAAAAAGTTTGTGGGACGCAATGTCCATCCGCAACGCGATTGACGAAGTCTTTTTTAATGCCGCCAAAAAATCAACTATTACTATTGTAATCGGAGGAGGTGGATTTACTGGGTGCGAATTTGCAGGCGAACTTTGTTATTTTGTCAGGCAACTGGCAAAACAGCATGGACATTCGCTGGATGCGATAGGTGTTGTCATGATCGAAGGATCCACCTCATTATTATCTGGCTTAGACGCTTGGGTCCAAAAAAAGACACGCAAACGGCTGGAAAGCATTGGATTGAAAGTAATGGTTAATTCTATAATCAAGTCGATTGAGGATCAAACAATTATACTAGATGATGAATCAAAGATCCCGTTTGATATTTTAATTTGGACAGCAGGTGTGCGCGCAAACAAATTGACTAGCGGAATTTCAGGACCCAAATTGGAAAAGGTGTCTTGCGTTGTTGTGGACAAATCATTGCGAATTTCCCCCTTTGATAATGTTTTTGGCGTTGGTGATATGACTTACTGCGTTGACGAAGTTACCGGTAGACCAATGCCTATGACAGCGATGACAGCGCTCGGTCAAGCAAATATTGTTGCCAAAAATATAAAAAATGCCATATCAAAAAAACCACTTAAAACATACAGACCATCTCATTTAGGATTTATTATTCCATTAGGAGGCAAGTTTGGAATTATTGAAAGCCACGGATTTCATATCTCTGGGATTATACCTTGGATAGCAAAGCGTCTAGTTGCTATACACTATTGGTCAGGAATTATTGGATTTAAAAAAGCAATTTTGTTATCAAAAAATGGAATAAAAATATTTATTCGCAATGATAAGCGAATAAATTCATAATTAAAATTAATACTCTAAATCGGACTTGCGGAGTCCGATTTTATTATTTATACTATTATATATGAAATCTATCAAAAGTATTGATTATGGAATGGTACTTCTGACAAGCCTTATGCCAACTTACGGATCCGGAGATTATTTTAACGTGCGGACTATCGCGCGCTCATATAAATTACCAGCGCCATTTTTAGAAAAATTAGCGCAAAGATTTAAACGCGCAGGCATTTTAGAATCGCGGCGCGGAATTGGAGGAGGATATTGTTTAGTAAAAAATCCAAACTCAATTTCCATAGAAACGGTAATTTCTGTATTAGATAACAAATATCAATATTGTCCAATAAACCACCACTTAGTAACTAAGTCACTAAGTAAATGAAAAGAGTATATTTAGATAATGCGGCGGCTACCAAAATGGATCCACGAGTTAGAGAAACAATGAAGCCGTATTTTGTTGGCGAATTTGGAAATGCAGGTGGATTATATCAAGAAGGCAGGCGTGCAAAAAAAACACTTGATGATGCAAGAGAATCGATTGCCCGCAATTTAGGTGCGCGCGCGGAAGAAATTATTTTTACTTCAGGTGGCACAGAGTCAGACAATCTAGCTATTTTTGGTGTTGCGGACGCAGTCCGCCTCGAGTTTTGTCTAGGAACCTCATTTCACATTATTACCACAAAATTTGAACATCACGCTGTGCTTGAGCCAGTAAAACAGCTTGAAAAAAAAGGATTTAATGTTACATATCTTGATGTTGGATCAGAAGGAATTATAAATCCAAATGATGTTAGGACGGCTTTGCGGCCAGAGACAATCCTTGTAACCATTATGTATGCCAATAATGAGATAGGGACTATACAACCAATTCGAGAAATATCAAAAATTATTAAAGAATATCGAACTCAAAAACACGTAGCTATCTCATCTTCAAGTGGCGGCGAGATAGCCAAGTGGCCATATTTTCATACCGACGCGTGCCAAGCCTCAGGATATTTGGATACTAATGTAAATAATTTAGGCGTTGACTTGATGACAATTAACGGGTCCAAAATTTACGGTCCCAAGGGCATTGGTTTGTTGTATAGACGAATGGGTACAAAAATAAAACCAATGATATACGGAGGAAACCAAGAAATGCGTTTACGCGCTGGCACAGAAAATATTTCATTAATCGTTGGGTTGGCAAAAGCCATCAAAATTGTTCAAGAGGCGCGTATAACAGAAACAAAACGTCTTACCTCATTAAGAGATTATTTTATTTTTGAACTTCAAAAAAGAATTCCAAAAGTTGTGTTAAATGGACACGCCACAAAAAGGCTTCCAAATAATATCAATGTTTCTATTCTTGATATTGAAGGTGAATCGTTGCTTTTATATTGTGACGCCAAGGGTATTTCATTTTCCACTGGGTCCGCGTGCACATCAGATTCGCTTGATCCTTCGCATGTGATTTTAGCGCTAGGCAAACCATACGAATTTGCACATAGTTCTATGCGTTTTACTCTAGGAAGAGATACCACAAAAGAAGATATTGATTATGTGCTTGCCAAGCTTCCAACAATTGTTGAACGGTTACGCGTAATTTCTCCGATTAAAATTGATATAAATGCAAAAAGCATATCACACCCTGAAGCGTTCGCTGGGAAATTAAAAGGCAAGGCAAAAGGTCGAAATTATAAGTAATACAATTATGGATGTAATAAATCAAAATACTGGTGAAACGTGGTATTATAGCGATATTGTAAAGGATCATTTTTTTCGTCCTCGCAATTTATTATTAGAAAAACCAAAAGATGAAAACGAATTTGATGCTCATGGTATGGTCGGGTCTCCTGCGTGTGGAGATATGATGGAGATGTGGATGAAGATTGATAAAAATACAGAGCGAATTTCTGAATTGAAATGGAAAACATTTGGATGCGCGTCAGCAATAGCGGCAACAAGTATGTACTCGGTGATGCTTACTGAAAACGAAGGAATGATGCTGGATGAGGCACTTAAAGTTCGGCCACAAGACGTGATGATACGCCTTGGCGGTCTTCCAAATAGGAAAATTCACTGTTCTGTTTTGGCTGATAAAGCGTTTCAAAAAACCGCAAATGATTATTTTCGAAAAACTGATCAGTATGATAAGATAATTGTAGATGGCGCACGAGTGATTGATCCACTACTTAACATTACCGATAAAGATATTGAAGAGGCGGTTTTAGAAGGCTCGCAAACTCTAGAAGAAGTACAAAAAAAGCTCAAGGTGGGCATTGGTTCACCAGAGCTTGAGACTGAAATTGAACAGCTTATTCGATTTTATATTGAAAAATATTACGGATAATTTATTTAGAAAGAAGTATAGCGCTAGAGATAATATAGGTTATTATTCCTACCAAAATGTAAGCCGTTACACTCCATAAAGGCCAAATGATATATGAACACAAACCAATGCAAATACCATCTAATATTGCTACAAAGATTTTCATAAACATTATCTCCCGCTTCTAAAAATAAGCTATCATGTTTTATTTTATAAGTCAATAC
The DNA here is from genome assembly GCA_964367075.1 of uncultured Candidatus Saccharibacteria bacterium. GTDB lineage: Bacteria > Patescibacteriota > Minisyncoccia > UBA11713 > 2-01-FULL-45-33 > CAYIWH01. Next base: position 51,085 of record CAYIWH010000001.1, read on the forward strand.
TTTATTATATGAGTCAAATAGAACCAAGCGAAAAACCAAAAAAGAAAATAGGACGAATATTTATTAATCGCGATTTGTGTATTGGTGCGGCAAGTTGTATTGCTGTAGCTCCTGGAGTATTTCAGCTGGACGGTGAAAATAAAGCAGTCGTAATTGATGAAAATGGAGCTGACCAACAAACAATAATGCTCGCCGCACAATCATGCCCAACTCGCGCAATTTTTTTGTATGATGAAGAAGGAAAACAAATTTATCCATAAATTATTAAATTAATAAAATATTATGAAAGAACCAAGACCATTGAAGTATAAGGAGTTAGAGGGATTATCGGAGAGGCAATTGAAAGAGCACCATGATGTGCTCTATGCGGGGTATGTAAAGAAAGTAAATGAGATTGAGGAAAAATTGAAACAGGTTGATACATCAACGGCGAATGCAACCTACAGTGATTTGCGTGAGCTAAAAATGGAGGAGACGTTTGCAATTAACGGGGTAAAATTGCACGAAGGATATTTTGATAATCTTTTTTCTTCGTCAAGCTCGGAAAGAAGTATAGCTGGAAAAATTAAATTATTAATAGATCGCGACTTCGGTTCATATGAAAATTGGGAGAAAGAATTTAAGGCGATTGGGTTTTGCGCGAGAGGATGGGTTGTTTTGGGATATGATTTGGATGAAAAAAAATTGAAAAATATTTTATGCGATTCTCACAATCAAGGCGGTGTATGGAATATGGTAGCCCTTTTAATTATGGATGTCTATGAACATGCGTATTTTCTGGATTATGCCACAGGCCGCAAGGCATATATTGAAGCATTCTTTAAAAATATTGATTGGAACGAAGTAAATCAGAGAGTTATTTGGTATACTCTCATTGTATAATATTATGTTTTTTGAAAGATTATTTGGCATCACAAGTAGTGAGAATACGGAAATGAGACATTCTTCCATTTCTCCAGAATTATTGCCTTCGAGTTCTCCAAAGGAGCGCATACTCTTAGAAAACAAAATAGAAAAAGCAACGTACCTATTAGGTGGCAGTATTGGTGACGCACAATACGTCAAAATTGAAGGCAATGGTAGCGGTGTTTTTAAACCTCATAGGCGATTCTCAGAGAAAGATCAAACACAATATATAAATAACGAAAGAGCAGCATATTTAATAGATAGATTTTTGGGGTTTAACTTTGTACCACCAACGGTGATTCGTGAAATTAACAAAGAAAGAAGAAGTTTGCAAGAGTTTATAGAAGATGCACAAATTGCCGAAAATGTAAAAAAAGGCAAGGTTTCTTCCGAAGAACTAGTTAAGTTGGACTTATTTGATCTCATTATTCAAAACGTTGATCGTCATCGCGGTAATTATTTGGTTAAAGAAAATAAAATTTGGGCAATAGATCACGGTTGTACTTTCGATGAAAACATGCGTTCACATATTCCGTCTTATTTAGATGGTAAACAGATTCCATACAGTACAGTTGAAAGTTTAAGAAAATTCATTGGATGGAAAGAAGGCGTTGGCCTCCTTCGTGATTTGCTTTCCGAGCTGTTGCCTAATGCCGATAAGTATATTGCAAGAATTTTTGCAATTGCGGAAGCTGTAGATACAGATAACATAATTACTAAAGAAAGATTTGAGGTTGCACTACAAAAACACCAAGAACTATCTTACTACTAAGTTGTATCATTTTTATTAAATAAATTATAACAATATGTCTTACGTTGAATTTTATAAATTACAAAATGATGGTACACAAAAAGTATTAGCCAAATGTTTTTTGGGACAAGAAAACATTGTAATCTGCGAAGGAGAAGATATATTTGTTAAAAATTTAGAAACGAATGGCATCAAGGACTACAATAGCCAAACAGAGGATAAGTTATTTTTTAAGGATGGGATTAAATTTCTTGAGCAGTTGAAGTTTAATTTTACATCAGGATATCTCAATGCCTCCGATGTAAAAGAAGAATCGTGATAATTACGCAAACAAGTGGAGAAATTTAGTTCTTTGATTGATTAAAAAAAACCGCGCAGTGCGCGGGATTCTGAAATTTGAAAAATTATTTATTCTTTATGTGTACCGATGTCACATCCTTTACCATAAAAATTGCGTCGCCATATTTAAAATAACATCTTAAAGTACAGTTTGGGACAAGCAAAAACAATGAATCGCACACAAGTTTAATGCCACGAGGGCATTCAACAATTTCCTCATTTTCTAGTATGATAGTACCGGAATTGGCATTGTGCCACCCAGCACATCCACTTAAAAGAACTAGCAATCCAATAATTACACCACTTTTCTTCATTTCGTTCCGCCTCCTTTACCCATTTATATATATAGCATTTAAACTTTTATGAGTCAAGATGAATCCTTCTTCGCTAAAGCTACGAAGGACAAGGCAAAAATTAAAGCAGTTCTAGAAAAAGAGATAAAGCCAATGCTCGCGATGCATTTGGGGTCTTTGGATTTTATAGATTTTAAGGATGGCATTGTGAAGGTACGATTTCAAGGTACTTGCAAAGGATGTTCTCTGGCATCTCTCACTTTAAAAGCAGGGATTGAATCAATATTAAAGTCAAAATTTTCAAACATTAAATCAGTAGAAGCAGTTCAATGATTATTGATTTTTCATAAACATAGTGAATTTAGAGACTTGCGGAGCGCGACGGCGTGAGCAGGAGTAATTTTTCAGTAAGAAAAATATGCGTGCTCTAAATTTGCTATGTTTGTGAAAGATTTAATTTAAAATGCAACCTTTTTATGATATAATATGTTTATAGTATAGTTATTGGCAAATAATTATTTATAAAAACTATGGAAGACATAACAAAAAAACAATTATTTTTACTTTTATTGTTGGTTAGTATTGTTACCGGCGTATCATCTGGAATTATCGTATATTCGCTTATTTTTCAAACCTCTCAGCCAATTACGCAGGTTATACAAAATGTTATTGATAAGACTAAAGAATCTCCAAAAGAAGCTCTGCCTCCGGAAGACGTGATCACTCTTGAAAAAGCGGCTCTCGCGCGTGATACGCTTATTCAAGATATAGCGATACGAGTGTCTCCTGCAGTGATAAGTATAATAGCCACGAAAGATGTTCCTGTTTTGGAACAATATTTTACCACTCCATTTTCACAAGACGATTTATTTAGTCAATTTTTTCCAGAATTTAATTTACAAGTTCCTCAATTGCGCAATCCGCCAACTGGCGGAGGAATTGAAAAAAAACAAGTATCAGCCGGAAGCGGATTTTTAATATCAAAAGATGGATTCATTATAACCAATCGTCATGTTGTTGAAGATAAAGACGCGGAATATACAGCAATTCTCAATGATGGCAAAAAAATGCCCGCAAAGGTTATCGCGCGCGATCAACTAAAAGACTTTGCCGTACTTAAAGTGGAAGGAAATGATTTTTTGTTTCTTTCTTTGGGAGATTCTGATTTGGTCAAGCTTGGACAAACTGCGATTGCTATTGGTAATGCGTTGGGTGAGTTTCAAAATACAGTTTCAATCGGCATAATTTCTGGACTTCGGAGGACCCTAACTACTTCCGGCGCGGCATCCGGCCCAGAAGAGTTGTCTGGTGTGTTTCAAACAGACGCGGCAATCAATCCTGGCAATTCCGGAGGCCCGCTGTTAAATTTGAAAGGAGAGGTAATTGGGCTTAATACAGCAATTGCGGAAGGAGCTCAAAATATTGGATTTGTTATTCCTATTAACCAAATAAGAAAAAGCCTGGAATCAGTTAAATCTACCGGACGGATTATTTATCCATTTTTGGGTATACGATATTCTATTATTACGCCAGAAATAAAAACAAAAAATAATTTGTCAGTTGATTACGGAGTTCTTATTGACAAGGGCGCGCAAGGAGAAGCATCTATTACAACTGGTTCTCCAGCCGACAAAGCAGAACTTAAAGAAGGCGATATTATTTTAGAATTTGATGGTTCAAAAATTACTATTGATAATCCATTAGATAAGCTGATTCAGTCCAAGAAAGTTGGAGACAAGATTGTTCTTAAAATTTTAAGAGATGACAAAGGACAAAAAGTGGAAGTAATTTTAGAAGAACGAAAATAGTTGCAAAATAATAAAAGCTATGGTATTATAAACACATTAAATATATGCCTCCATATTCACAATTTACAATAAAAGCACAGGAAGGCTTAAAAAAAGCCCACGAGCTAGCAATAGAAAGAGGCGCTTCACAAATTGATGCATTGCATCTTTTATCCGCACTTTTATTGCAAGAGGAGGGTTTAGTGCCGTCTATTTTGGATAAACTGGAAATTGATGATACCGGCCTTCTTGACTTAGTTTTAGGGGGGCTTGATGCCTCACTTCGAACAAATATTTTGTCACCATCACATCAAATTTATTTGACTCCAGAGCTCGCACGCGTGCTAGAGGAAGCGCATAAAGCGGCTGTTTTGCTGAAAGACGATTATATTTCTACCGAACATTTATTTTTAGGCTTATTGGAGGCACCATCTCGAGCACGCGACTTACTTACGAGATTTGCTCTTAATAAAGAGACTGTATTGCGAGCGCTAGCAGATCTTCGCGGATCACAACGTGTAACGGATGTTGAGCCGGAAAACAAATATCAAGCATTAGAAAAATATGCACGCAATCTTACACGGCTAGCTCGTGAAGATAAATTAGACCCAGTAATAGGACGCGATGAAGAAATTCGTCGAGTCATGCAGATACTTTCACGGCGCACAAAAAACAACCCTGTGCTTATTGGTGAAGCCGGGGTTGGGAAGACTGCCATTGTTGAGGGATTGGCGCGTCGTATAGCATCTGGAGATGTGCCGGAAACGCTCAAAGATAAAGAGCTCATTTCTCTTGATTTAGGATCTCTTATCGCTGGTACCAAATATCGAGGAGAATTTGAAGAACGACTCAAGGCTGTAATGAAAGAGATGGAGCGCTCTGCTGGGCGCACGCTTCTTTTCATTGATGAATTACATACTCTTGTTGGTGCTGGAGCCGCTGAAGGCGCAATTGACGCGTCAAATATGTTAAAACCGGCATTGGCGCGTGGAGAATTGCATGCTATCGGCGCTACAACAATTAAAGAATATCAAAAATATATTGAAAAAGATGCGGCGCTTGCGCGCAGATTTCAGCCTGTATTTGTAGAAGAGCCAACGGTTGATGATACAATTTCTATTTTGCGCGGCATAAAAAATAAATATGAATTGCATCATGGTATTCGTATTACAGATTCGGCAATTGTTTCGGCGGTAAATCTATCTGCCAGATATATCACTGATAGATTTTTACCAGACAAAGCCATAGATCTTGTTGACGAGGCGGCATCTTCAATTCGTTTGCAGATGGATAGTATGCCAAATGATTTGGAAAGCGCGCATAGGGATATTATGCGACTTGAAATTGAACGTGAAGCATTAAAAAAAGAAACTGACCAAGATGCCAAACAAAAGCTTAAAAAGATTCAAAAGCAAATTGAGGAATTAAAAGAAGAAACATCAGGACTTGAATTGAGGTGGAAAAACGAAAAAAATACCATTTCTTCAATTCGCCAATTTAAAAAAGATCTAGAAATATTGCGTCAAGAATCTGATCTTGCTGAAAGGCAGAGCGATTTTTCAAAAGTAGCAGAAATACGCTATGGCAGAATTCCTGAAATAGAACGAAAAATTCAAACAGAAGAAAATAGACTACGTAAATTACAAGGCAAGGGGCGAATTGTGAAAGAAGAAATTACCGGAGAAGATATAGCTGATATTGTATCTAGATGGACAGGCATACCCGTAACAAGAATGCTTGAATCGGAAGTAAAAAAATTGTTACGAATGGAACAAGAGCTCGAAACACGTGTTATTGGTCAGCGTGAAGCAATAGAAAAAGTATCTGCGGCGATTCGTCGTTCACGCGCCGGTATTTCAGATGAAAAACGTCCAATTGGCTCATTTATGTTTTTGGGTACGACCGGCGTAGGAAAAACCGAACTTGCTTTGGCGCTCGCCGAATTTTTATTTAACGATGAAAAATCATTGATTCGTGTAGATATGTCGGAGTTTATGGAGCGTCATGCTGTTTCCAAATTAATAGGCTCGCCTCCTGGGTATGTAGGATATGAAGAAGGCGGCAATCTTACAGAATTGGTTCGTCATAGGCCATACGCCGTGCTTTTATTTGATGAAATTGAAAAAGCGCATCCCGAAGTATTTAATATTATGTTACAAATTCTAGATAATGGTTCTCTAACTGATTCAAAAGGAAGACACGTAAATTTCAAGAATACTGTGATAATCATGACATCCAATATTGGAGGCGAATTTATTCGTGAGATGGGGAGTCTCGGTTTTGTAAGCGAAAATGGAAAAGGAAAACGGGAAGAGGAATTAAAATCAAAAATTCGCAGATCTTTGGAAGATTATTTTAGGCCCGAATTTTTAAATCGACTCGACGAAGTTATAATTTTTAATCCTTTGGACATGCAAGCGTTAAAGCAAATTGTAAAAATTCAATTAACTCGCCTTACTGCTAAAATACTTACTCGAGGAATTACTATAGACATAACATCTGAAGCTGAAGCTGCTATAGCGAAAGATGGATATGATTCTAACTATGGAGCAAGGCCACTTCGCCGGCTTATTCAAACAAAGATTTTAAATCCTTTGGCGTCAAAAATTATTGCTCACCAAATAAAAAGCGGAGACAGTGTAAGGGTTGGATTTTCCAAAAATAATATCACAATAGAAACCAGAAAAGACGTGCGCAATAAAAACAAGGAACAAGAAATGGCACACAAGGCACACTAGTAATTTAAAACATTTTTATTCTATAAAATACATAGCTTGAAAAAACAGCATATTTTTGTATAATTAGAAAAATCAAGGAAATGCGGAGTTTACCCTCCTTTGGTGTAAAGACTGTTTTATCACTATTTTGATAAATAAATAAAATACTAGATAATAGAATAATATGCAGGGATGGCAGAGTGGACAATTGCAATGGACTGTAAATCCATCGCCCGGAAGGGCTCCGAAGGTTCGAATCCTTCTCCCTGCACCAAGATTTTAAAATAGTGAGTAGCGAAAATCCATTCCTGCGCAAAAACAAAAATTATTATTTAATTTTAGTTTAATTAAATAATATGAGCAATTCATTTTTAAAAGACAGCCAAGCAGGACAAGAGCGCAAAGTTTTGCCAGCAGACGATTATCTTAAATATTTACAAACACTTTCAACAGGAGAAAACGATCGCGAGATAGAACAAACTATTTCTTTTATTCAAAAAATGAGAAAAGAAATGGAAAACGTCGCTGGCGAAGAAAACGAAAAAGTACACGGCCCATTATTCGTATGAGCTGGGAAAATTCGTAGTTTTAGAATTCATTAAATACCAACAGGACTTGTCTGTGACGGATTTGTTGTTGATTGATTTTGGACACGACGACCAGCATATACTGATCCTAAGATCAAGAATGGAGCGATGAACTGGAAAAATACACTGGAAATAAGACCAATATCTACTTGAGTAGAAAAAAG
>CAYIWH010000002.1:0-34548 GCA_964367075.1 uncultured Candidatus Saccharibacteria bacterium
CTATCAGAAAACTGCCAAAGTGTTACCGATGTACCCGTCTAGTACACCATATTGCATTTGTCAACGATTTGTGGTAGGAATGTTATTGGAAGAAGGGAGAATGGTATATGAAAAATTCAGCAAGCAAAACAAGTGGTTCTCGACCAGCTAACATTTTAGAAGTAATGAAAGAACTTGTAATTCTTATGGATAAGAATGGATATACCGCCAAAGGAACTCGTGGCGGAGGAATTTGTTTAGTTCCATCAAGAAAATGCACAAAATCTAAAAAGAAAAAGTAACAATATATTTTAAATTTTATAAAACCGTCTGGTATCACCCAACGGCTTTTTTTTACCAACTTCTCACAAAAGCAAAATTTGAGTATTCACCAAATTGCATAAAACAGGTTCTAACGTCATACAGCTCCCACAACCAACAATTTTCGCAAGGAAAATAATGATATTTTTATACCAACCAAGTGGGATGTGGAACTACTGTGGTTTTTTGTTTTGGAAATAAAAAAAGAGCGCCGATTGCTCGACGCCTGTTTTATAAAACTAATGACGGAATTTTAAATGAAAATGGAACCGTATCTAGAGTCTCAGCAATTTCTCTTAGTTTAGCATCTCCTTTTTCTCCGAATCTAAAAATAAAATCAGTATCACCACAAAAATAGTTGGTACAAATCGCCTCTCTTTGTTGCTCATGAATCATACAGTGAGCCATTCCGTCTTTAATTGAAAAATGAGCACATTGTTCTGTATTGCTTGCACCAATCTTAAATAGATATTTGAAGTATTCATGACAACATGCTCCGCACTGAATACATGTTCTATTGCCCCAAATTCCTAATCCTTTTTCAGCCCTAATTTTTTCAACATTTGAGTCACTTGGTTTATTCATATAATCTCCATTATTTCTACAAACAACATAACGCTACTATTGATATTTGTCAACGATTTGTGGTAGGAATGAGAACAGAGTTGGATGAATTTAATTCATCCAAAAACCTAGAAGGAGATACAGTCGATGAAAAAAACTATCATCACGAGCACGAGTATCATTTGTTTTGTCCTCGGATTTTACGCGTTTGGTTCGTTGTATTGTTATAGATTTCCCGAGAATTTTACAGTTGAACACAATTCCCAAATAAACATAAAAGGACTTGCTTACACCGATACACTTATTAGAATCGCAGAAGATATGAATGGAAGCTGGTACACGATTAAAAACTGGCTTCCAAATGATATTATTGCATCACCTTCGCGCCTGTTGGATAACCCGCAAAATTTTCAGTTGGGAGAGCTAGAAGGATTGCGTTACGCGACACGAGTTTTGCGGGATAATTTTTCTCGAATGCGAACAACGGATGCGATTGATGATGATTGCGAACTAGCGTTTACAGCGTTTTCAAATGATCCGTTCAGGCTTTTTTATCCACGCTCCGAATGGAAGTATCAAGAGGGTATTGATGCGCTCAGGCGATATCGAGAACGGTTGGTGAGCGGAGACGCAAAATTTTTTCCGCGCGCCGATAATCAGCAAGAGTTTATAAAACAGTTTTTGTCACTTCTTGGAGGAGCAAGTCAACGTCTTGCAAATGCGCCACGCGATACTCAGGATCGTATTTCTGAAGAAACAGCAGGAGATCCGGGATTGTCTGGAGAACACAGAGTTCGACATCATACATCATGGCTTGCAATTGATGACGAATTTTATTTTGTCAGCGGAGAGCTTTATGTGGTATATCATTTAATTCAGGCTATCGATTATGATTTCGCGGAAATTTTGGCTCTCCGCAAAGCAGATGAATTGTTGATTTCAGTGAAAGAGATTCTACTACGAGCGCAAATGAGCCCATTGATTGTAGTTAATGGAGGGTCTGGCTCGCTTCTTGCAAATCATTCTTTACAATTGCAGGCGCGCTTGGAAGATGCCAGGCAAAAATTGCGTTCTTTGCAAAGTGTTCTTGAGTTCTAAACACAGAGCTCATGGCGCAGGAAAAACATTCCCGCGCCTTTTTATTTTGTTTGATTATTGTTATGTTTAGTAATATGAATGTATCTATAATCGGAGGAAATGGAAAAATGGGGCAATTGATTTCTTATTTTCTTAAAAAAAATCATCACAGCGTGTTTATTATTGGCAGATCAACACGAAATATCAAAAAAATTCTCAAGAAGTCTAACGCAATAATATTTTCTATTCCATTTGGCTCAATTGATGAGACGCTCAAGAAATTTCGAGGACCTAATCTTAGAAAAAAACTTCTAATCGATTTGTCATCATATGTCGGTACAAACTTACAAAAATTCCAATCAATTTCTTCTCATGCTGTTTTTATGCACATGCTTTTTGGCCCAGATATTTATAATCTAAAAAATCAGCGCATTGTAATATCAAATAGCAAAATTGGCGGCACTCAATTTAAAGCAATAGTAGATATTTTCAAAAAAGAGGGAGCTGTCGTAATTAAATCTTCTGCCGAACACCACGATAAAATGATGGCTTATACTCAGGCACTTTCTCAGTTTAATTCGATATTGCTTGCTAAAACGCTTGCCGAATCAGACCAATCAAAAAAAGAGTTGGAAGATTTTGCTACTCTTACTTTTTCTCTCAACAAAGAAGCAATTTCTCGTATTATGCGGCAAAGCGCGAATTTATGGGCAACTATACAATTTAATAATAAATATTTCCATGAAATTCTTGATCGTCATCAAAAAAATATTAAAATGCTGGCGACATTAGTGGAAAGTTGTGATTACAAAGAATTTGAGAAAATGTTTAGCAAGGTTGTCTCGTTTTGGCAAGAAGACAAGAAAGATGCTTTTGTGATTGAAAAAAGATGTAATATTGTTGCGCACAAAAAAGGAAGAATTGGACTTTTGGGGCCACCCGGCACATTTTCTCAAGAGGCCGCGCTTAAGTACAACAAAATTCTACAACCAGTATTTTTTGAAACTATTTCTGATGTAATTAATGCGGTTGCCGATTATGAGATAAGTGAAGCGATTTTACCATTTGAAAATTCAATAGAAGGTACTGTCCGCGAAACGCTAGACGGACTTTATCGCAAAAAACTTAAAATAATCGATGAAGCTGTTGTGAATATCAAACATTGCGTTGCAGGCATTGATAGGCGCGTGCCACCTCGTGATATTAAATATATTTATTCTCATCCACAAGCACTCGCTCAATGTCGTACATATCTACAAAAACATTACCCGCGCGCAAAGTTGGTGCTTACGCCAAGCACATCGGCGGCTTTTCAAAAGATTAAAAATGAAGGATTAATAAATGCTCGAGCAATTGGCCCGCGACTCGCGGCTAATATTTACAAACTTTCAATTATTGATGTAAACATACAAGATAAAGAAAACAATAAGACGTTATTTGTTGTAATTTCTAAAAATTCAAATAAACAAAGCAAATTGAAAAATACGCTTTTAGTTATTGACCCAAAAACAGACAAGCCAGGCCTTCTTTACAGCATATTGGGCATATTTGCCAAACAATCGATTAATTTATCAAAAATTGAGTCGCGTCCATCACAAAGCGCGCTCGGTAAGTATATTTTTTACCTTCGAGCAGATGTAAAAAGGAATAACAAAATATTTAAAAATATTATTGAAGAGCTCAAAATATTCGGTTTGGTAACAATAATCACACACTAATATGGAACTCGAAGAAATAAGAAAAAAATTAGATACAATTGATGAAAATATTTTAAACTTGATTGCGGAGCGCATATTCTACGCGCCACAAATCGCAGAATACAAAAAGAAAAATAACTTGCCTATTTATGACGCGAAGCGAGAAAAACAAATTATTGAATCCAAAAAAATGCTCGCAGAAAAACTGGGTATTGACGGAGAATTTGTTGAAAAAATCTTTACCATTTTAATGGAAGCCTCCCGCAAAGAGCAGGAAAAATAGTTGCCAAATACAAAGAGTGCTATAATTAAATCAAAGGTCAAATTTATAAACTCGTTTTTATTAATATTTTATTTATTATGGATAATTCTATAGAAAAGCATTGCAAATGCCATCATCATAAAGTAGCTCCATTATTACTTGTTGTTTTGGGTATTGTATTTTTGTTGGGGTCTATTGGCCAGATTTCTTTACAAGTAATTGCCACGTCGTTTTCAATCATCGTGATTTTTGTGGGGCTTGTAAAATTTGTTGGGGGTATGTGCAAGTGCTATTCCGCGAAGCACTGGTAAAAAGGCTCAACCTTAGGCGTAGAGAAAAAATTTGATAAAATAAAAAAACTCCACACATTTGTGTGGCGTTTTTTTATTATCTATACAATTTATTACCTGTTTTTAAGCAATTTTTCAACTGCGTTCATAACAATGGGTCCGGCGTCTGGGCCAATTGACATTGTGCTTTCATATTTAAATGTGTGAGCGAAAAATTTTTCCTTAACTAGAATATATCCTATTTCATCATTTGCAAGTGACCAAGTCTGTGTACCTACGCCGCCAATGCGTTTAATTTCTAATCCAAGCTCAGGAACAATTTCTCCTGGAACCGCCACGATTGCAAAATCACCAAGTTTAATTACGCTTACTTCTGTTGTAATTATTCTTGATAGAACGGCTTCGCGGTGTGGTATAAAACCAAGTATAGCTGCCAGCCAAAATTTATTATTAGTTAGAGGTATTTTGATTGTTTTTGTACTATGATTTATTGGCCCGACCGGAATATTATTTGTTTTTGTTAGGGCTTTTATCGCAAGATTGGCAAGATTTTTGCCAAATTTGTCACGCGTCTCAAATGGTTCATCATCCTTCCATTTCATATTTGGCTGTACCATGCCTCCGAGCGCTCCGTTTATAAATAATGTAGTGGTGTCTAGTTCTCGATCAAGTTCATCGCGCAATGAGCCGACAAAGTCTGATGAAATAAGGCGATTTTTTCTTTTTATAACCTCTGGATGACATCCAAAATTTACAATAGTCCCAATAATATGATTGGTTTCAATGTTTACAAATGTGAGTACAGACAAAGTTGTATCTAGAAAATGTTCACGACGATTTTTCGAAAACCCATCTGCGGAAATATCGGATTGATAAATTTCCGCCTGTCTTAGCGTGCTTAACGATTCGTACACAAGCAGTCCCATTTGATTTACAACACTATTAATATAATTTTCGTCGCGGCCAGATGTGAACGGAAGGGCGCCCCAGATGCCTATCATATCAGGACCAGAATGCGTATGTGAACTAAAAACAAATACATTTATGTTAGAAATATTCACTAATTGTTTTAGCCTTAGATAGTCAGTGTACATAAACCCTATAAAATCAGCAGTAATAAATGAAAATATTTTGCCCGAAGGGTCAACTAGTGACAATACTCGAATTTCCAAATTGTCATGTACTCCAGTTGCGCTTCGTATGGGATTAAACCCTGCGAGCCATGTGTTGTGTGGTGGAGTAATAATAGCTTTTGCTACCCCAACTTGATAATGAAATTGATCGATTGTAATAGTTGGTGATGCCGGGCTGATTTTATTGCTAGTGGGGATTTGCACAAAACGACTATAACCACAAGACGATAGAGCAAAAACAAACGACGCTACCAGTACTTGTAGTTTAGATTTTGATATCACGACGGACCTTTTTATTAATGTATCTTTAGCAATCCTAGCACTTATTACAGAAAAGTAAATTTAGAAAAATATGGCTTGACTTGCTGAATAAGAACTAATATGGTGGCTAAAGATGCAGAATCTTGAAAATAAGGAGAACTATAATGTATTTTCAACAAAGCATTGTTTTATTTTCTTTTTGTTTAGTGTCGTCTTGCTCGTTTGTGAACATTTCCAATGGTGCAAATATTAATAAATCAAGACCGACTGTTTTAGAAGTCACAACCTGTATTAGAGATCCAAATTGTCATAAACATTTTGTGGTGGCTCATCGAGCAAATGGATTTGGTGCACCGGAAAACAGCCGAGAGGCTGTGCGAAAAGCAGTTGAAACTGGTGTTTCTGCAGTAGAAATTGATGTTCGTGTTAGTAAAGATAACGAATTGTTCATTATGCATGATTCATCACTTGATCGCACCACGAACAGCACAGGATTGCTAAGAAACATGTTGTCCGAGGATCTTGCAGGAGTGCGATTGAAAGAAAACAATGAATTTATTCCAACCATCCAAGATATATATGAAATTACACATGGACTAAGCGTTATTTTTGTAGATATCAAGGGCGATTGTGTGAGAGTAGTGGTTGAGTGGATTGCACAACATGGATCGTTTGATGATATTGTTTTTTTTATAAATAATAAAAAAGAATTTAGTGCGGCGGCAGAAATGAAACAAAAATATCCAGACATGATGATTGCCGCGAGAGCTCATTCCAAACAAGATATTGAGAATATAAAAAAGTTTTTTCCACATATGCCAGAAATACTAAATATTGGTTTTCCAAGTATACACAAATTTGCTCTAATTGCGGATTACAATTCTAAAGTATATGTAAGCTCATTGGTTTTTGAAATCGGCTTGCCCTTTTTGAAACCAACATGGTTTTTTTATATCAATTTGTGGTATTTTAATTTTTTGGAATCAAATAATCCCATGTTTTGGCGTTAAAAACCCCTCTGTTATTGAGGGAGTTTTTCTTTAAAAAATTGTTTATTGATTTCTGGTACTCGCGCGATAGACCACGGAATAGGAAAACAAATTGGCCATATTGCACATCGCAACTCGTATCGTATCATTGGAATCCATAAAAGAAGAGCCGAGCCATAGTGTCCTGGCGGAAATAAGATGACCTCAAAATCAGGCTTACCGTTTGCGTGCCACATTTCTTTGGCAAATTTATAACGAATGATATTATCCCAATAATTTGCGATGATGCGCATTTTTGATGGATTCAAAGACTGGGCAAATCGCAAAGGATCAATGTCCCAAAGTTCTTCGCCAAGAATTTGCCACATACGTTGTTCGGAGCCAAGAAATTTATCTCGCACTAGATTCCTGATTTCAATAATTTTTTTCTCTGACGATGTGTACAAAATTCCCGCAATATTTCCTCCAGAAATCATTATTAGCTCGCTTTGTGCCTGCGGTATCAACGCGCCTATTATAGGAACGTGGATACCCCCAAGACTAACCCCCGAAATGCCAACACTATCATAATGGAGTGAATTGAAATAATTAATAACAAAAATTAAATCACACGCGCGCAAGCGAATAACATTTTTGCCAGTTCTCACAAACGCGCGAAGATCATCTTCTGTAAGAATAGTTTTTTCAATAAGCGCGCTTTTATCAAAAATATCAATACCTGCAAAAAATCGCAATACATTAAATCCCGATTTAATTAGAAGCTCGGGAGATCCACTGGTAGATACGCGATCTCCAGTCCCAGGAATTAATACTACAAGTCTTCGGTGCGAGCGATTTCCATTAAGATGCCAATATTCTCCTTCAACTTTATTATTTTTTCTGTTTTTTGTATTGCGGAAGACGAACACAAATTTTTCAACACGATATGAATCTGCGTTTTTAATAACAATTCTCGTAACCGATGTGGCGGCGTTATGATCCGCGCATAGATTTGCGTCTAGCGGTTTTGGTAGATTTTTGTGTTTTATCAAAGATAAATTATGAGGAAATGTCACGGAACATCCAACACACAAAACAAAGAGAGAAATGACAAAACGCCATTTTGACATGACTATTCCCTTTTGATGTCAATGTTCTTTCTTTATTGAATATCAATAGCACAAAAAATGCAACCTACAAAAATGCGAACAAAAATTATATCTTTGACAAAAAATAAATTTTAGAATACAATCTTTTAAAGAAACAAGAATGATGACGAGATGGAAAAACAAGACGCGTTTTTTTACGAACAAGGCAAAGATATTACAGAAGATCATATTAGAAACACTCTTTTAATGATATTGCACGGATACGGTCGTGTCTGTCTCAATAGAGGCCAGCTCTTTGTTAAAATGCCATTTTCTGTCTCGTTTGATAGGTACCAGCACGCAATAGAAATGCTGGAAAGAAGTGGCGAGATTATCATTGTGCGCAATGAAGAAAACACTGATTTGCTTTTGGATCAAATTAAAATAAAAAAACACAAATCTTTTCGATTATTTTGTTCTTTATTTTCTTTCATTGCTCGTTTATTGCATATTCGTCGCCGTTAATATAAATAAATCCGCACATTTTGTGCGGATTTTATAAATACAACAAAACTCAACGATTGCAAGAATTTGTTGTTTTGGATATTTTTGTGTACTATAAAAAATGTATACAGTGCAGTAATATTGTCCACTAAAAAACTATTTTTTTAAAATGAATCAAAAAAAATCAAAAATTCTGAAGCTGGTAGCGCTTGCAAAAGGTTTGGAGGGCAGACCGTATAAGTATGGGGCTACAATGAAAGACGCGCCGATGTTTTTTGATTGTTCGCTTTTTACACAATATCTTTTTAAAGAAATTGGCATAACTCTGCCGCGGACTGCAATTGAACAAGCAATGATTGGAAAGAAAGTTTTGTTAAAAAAAATAAAAGAAGGTGATTTGATTTTTATGAAAGGAGAGATTGGGCGGTATAATAAATATTTTCCAGCGGGTATCGGACACACAGGGATATATGTCGGGAAACGCAAAGTTATACACGCGGAACGGAAAAGAATAAGCGGAAAATATGAAAATATTTATAATCCAAAATTGATTAAAGAGTTTGGGAAAGTTGTTATTGAAGATCTTAGCAAATTTCTAAAAAGGAAAAAACCGCTCGTTGTAATTAAAAGATATATTTGAAAATTATTTAAAACTCTATAGAATAGGCGATATGGATCAAGATAAAAATGAAAAGGACATAAACATCAACGTTCCCGAGGAGGCGAAGTTGCGGCGTGAGCTTGAAACAAAAAATGATACGGAAGCAAATAGACAGCTTCGTTTTTTGAATATGCCAGATTTGTCACGTACACCAGGCAGTCCGCTCAAAGCTCTGATCGATGTGGTACTTGCCATTCCATCATTTAAGGATTTTGATGTAATACAAATACCGGAAATAGTTCCGACTAAAGAGAGCTTTGACCTTTTTGATTTTCCAGCAAATCATCCTGCGCGCAATAAGTCTGATACTTACTATGTAAATGATGAATATATACTCCGAACTCACACAACAGTTATGTGGTATTATTATTTGCTAAGCGAGCGCGTCAAAGACAAATTAAAAGAAAAAGATCCGATAGGGGTTTTTTCATATGGCAAAGTGTACCGCAAAGATGAAATAGACCGTCATCATATGAACGTGTTTCATCAGATAGATGGACTGTATCTTTGCAGGAAAGAAGATAAAAATATTGAAAGGAAAGATTTAGAAGATGTGTTATCAAAAATCGCAAAAGCTGTGTTCGGCGAACAAATCGCACATCGTTTCAATGATGATAACTTCCCTTACACGTACTCCAGTGTAGAGATGGAAGTTTTAATAGAAGATGGTCCCGATTCCAAAAAAATCGAGGATGCTCGATCTGCGGCAGATCGGCACAAATGGGTAGAAGTGTTGGGGGCCGGGGTAGTACAGCCTTCGGTACTGGAGAAGCTCAATGTAGATTCAACAATTTGGGGAGGATGGGCTTTTGGTTTTGGGCTTGAGCGTTTAGCAATTATTTCGATGAAGCTACCTGATATTCGGCTATTATGGTCGGAAGACCCACGTGTGATACAACAACTCAAGCTAGGAAATAAATTTAAAACAGTTTCCAAGTACCCGCCAATTGTACGCGACATTTCTTTTGTCGTAAAAAATGATTTTGTACCAAATGACTATTTTGATTTGATACGGGACCTCGGTGGAGACTTGGTGGAACAAGTAGAGCTTTTGGATAAATATGAAAATGCTGAAAAATTCGGATTAGGCAAAACTAGCTACACATATAGAATTATTTATTGTAGCAATGAAAGAACTCTCATAAATGAAGAAATTGATGTTATTCAAAAGAAGATTTATGATGCAACCGCCAAGCAATTTAACGCAGAGCTTCGTTAGAATATGTATAAACAATAAATTGCAAAGATATATATGAAAAATAAATTTGCAATTAAAAAATCGCAAATTCAAGGGCTGGGGGCGTTTGCAACTCAAATAATCAAAAAAGGTGAATTAATATACAAAGTACGAGGCGAAAGTATTTCTATTGAGGAATTAAAAAAAAGATACAAAAAAGGCACAGAAAGATCATCTGATCCGCTACAGATTAAAGAATCTCGCTATTTAGATCTTTACAAGCCTTATGTATATATGAATCATTCTTGCAATCCAAATTCCGCAATTGTAAAACTTAATGATTTAATTGCTATTAAAAATATACCAACCGGAAAAGAAATAACGTATGATTATTCACTTACAGATTGGTCTGAAGACAAAGATTGGCCAGGATACGCGGATTGGGTTATGAGATGTAAATGTAATTCGTCTGTGTGCAGACAAAAAATAAGAGAATTTAGATTTTTACATAAACATATTCAAAAAAAATGTATAAAACAAGACATGGTGCCAGATTATATTGTAAGAAAATATAAAAAGAATAATGTTGTATGAAATAGAAATATGATTAGACTAATAAAACCATCAAAGAAATATAAAAAAAGTTTTATTGATGGGAGAAAAGAATTGCAGCGTGAGGAAAAAACAAAAAAAGAAAATATTAGAAAATTGGAAAAAGATTTTTCTGGGTTTGTAAAACAAATGCGTGGCTATGAAAAAGGACGAAATTTACCAAAAGGACATGTGTCATCAAGCTATTATTGGTTGATGAATGGATCCACATGGATAGGCGAAACAACTATTCGTCACAAGTTAACAAAGAAATTATTAAAAGAGGGTGGGCATATTGGCTACGGTATTAGGCCAACAAAAAGAAAATTAGGATATGGAAAAAAAATTCTTGCGCTTGCTCTGAGAAAGGCGCAAAAACTAGGCTTTAAAAAAGTATTAGTTACCTGCAATGATGATAATATTGGTTCTAGAAAAATTATTGAAGCAAACGGAGGGGTATTGCAAAATGTAATTAAACGCAACGGGAAACATAAGCGTCGATATTGGATAGGACCAATCACTTAGGTGTCCGACACCTAAGTGAAGATTTTGTTTGTTAACTTGAAACAATTTATTACATTTGCTAGCCTTATGGTAGATTGTTTTTTTTGGAGAGAAACTATGACTTCAGCCGAACTTGAACAAGCCAAAATTGTAGTAAAATTGGATGAACTCAAAAGAAAGAAAGAGGACTTGGAATGGCAGAAACAAGAAAATGATGTATTGCCTGACGGTGCTATTGATTCTAATTTACGAATCATGAGTGATCTGGCAGAAGCCACAAAAGAATATGAGACTTTTGTTAGATTTTTCGCAGAGCCTTATGATATTTCAGATGCTGAAGAAGCAAGAATTCGTAGATATATTGCACAAATTGATGGTGTTATTGCGGAATTGCAAGATCTAAGAACAGAAAATATGTCTTGCATTAAAGAGATTTTATTGGTGAGACGGTTGATTGCGTAGAAAAATATACAGGCACAACATGTGCCTGTTTTTAATTTATTGATAAGTTTTTGGAAGAAAAGTAAAGTTATAGTAAAATAAAACGATGCACAGTGAAAAATTGCGTGTGTTGGTTTTGGGAGGAGGACCATCTTCCGAACATGAAGTATCGCTCAATACTGCGAAGAAAATTTTTGAAAATTTGCGCCCAGATCGCTATGATGTGACTCTAGCGACGATTACCAAAGATGGGACATGGCTTATTCCATCGTTTTTGCCTACGGAAACGCATCAAGCTGTTCCTCTGCTTCATGAAATAGCAGACATTGTTTTTATTGCGCTTCACGGAGAATTTGGAGAGGATGGTGAGATACAATCTTTGTTTGACCGTTATCATGTCCGATACACGGGATCTGGAGTACTTGCAAGCAGGGACGGCATGCACAAATTGATTACCCGGGACCGTTTGCGTGTCGGTGGAGTATCGGTACCGTCCGCGTATGGGTTTGCGTATGACACCTATGAGCGGTCGCGCGATGAAATAGTGGCAATCATTGCCAAGCATTTTTCTTTTCCGGTGGTAGTGAAGCCCGTGGATCGTGGATCTAGTGTGGGGGTGAGCATCGTCCACTCGCTGGGGCATCTTGAAGCAGGGATACACAATGTATTTCACTACTCTCCCTTTGCCATGACGGAAGATTTTGTGCCTGGGATTGAGTTGTCTTGTGGGGCGCTTGAAACCCGAGGAGGCAAAGTAAAAGCACTCCTGCCTACCGAGATTATCCCCAAGAAGAACTCTTTTTTTGACTATGATTCCAAATATTTAGAAGGCGGCGCAGAAGAAATCACTCCAGCGCGAATACCAAAATCAGTATTACATCGCACGCAAGAAATCGCAGTATTGGCACACAATATATTGGGGTGTCGTGGGTACTCGCGCACAGACATGATTTGGAATAAGCGGCATGACAAGCTCAGTGTATTTGAAGTCAATACATTGCCGGGGCTTACCCAGACCAGTCTCTTGCCTCAGCAAGCGCTCGCGTGTGGCATCCGCTTTTCCGAACTTTTAGATATTATCATCGATGCTGGATGGAGAAAATAAACTTTACTTTGAGTGCATTAATGCTAGTATTATTCTATAATTTATGCCAAAAAAATCAGCTAAAAATATATCGTCTGCAAAGGGGGTAAGGGGGGATAACAATTCCAAAGAAGCGAGCGCGGATTATTCTGCAAAGGATATTGTAGTGCTTGAAGGACTCGAACCGGTACGCAAACGCCCCGGCATGTATATTGGTTCTACTGGCGTTGATGGCCTTCATCATCTTATTTGGGAAGTTGTTGACAACTCTATTGATGAGGCGATGGCGGGATTTGCAAAACATATTGTTGTGACATTGTTGCCGAATCGCCGTGTTCGCGTTACCGACGATGGAAGAGGCATTCCTGTAGAAGTTCACAAACAAACTAAAAAGTCCGCGCTTGAAACAGTGCTTACTGTTTTGCATGCGGGCGGCAAATTCGGCGGATCTGGATATAAAGTTTCAGGAGGCCTACATGGCGTTGGAGTATCGGTGGTCAACGCATTATCAAGTTGGTTACGCGCAGAAGTAAGCAGAGATGGTATTCATTGGGGGCAAGACTATCAGCGTGGAAAACCAAAAACAAAAGTTCAAAAAATCGGGAAAAGCCAAAAAAGTGGAACATCTATTTCATTTGAGCCGGATAGTGAAATTTTTGCGGATAAAGACGGCAAGATCCCAGAATTTGATTTAGAGCGCATTATGGAGCGCTTGAGACAACAAGCATATTTGACAAAAGGCGTAAAGATTTCGTTTTTTGATGAAAGGTCTAAAAATATCATAGAGCATTTCTCATATTCTTTTTATTTTGAAGGAGGGATTTCCTCGTACACTCGTTATATAAATGAAAGCATGTCTCCAAAACACGACAATGTTTTTTATATTCAAAAAACTTGCGATGATATTATTGTTGAAATAGCACTACAATATGTTGATGATTTACAGTCTCGTATTTTGGGCTTTGCCAATAATATTTATAATCCAGAGGGCGGCATGCACGTGACCGGATTTCGCACTGCTCTTACGAGGTCGCTTAATTCGTATGCAAGAAAAAACAATTATTTAAAAGAAACAGACGAAAATCTCACAGGCGAAGACGTACAAGAAGGATTGTCCGCGATTATTTCCATAAAGCTTCGCAATCCTCAATTTGAAGGCCAGACAAAGGCGAAGCTTGGCAATCCGGAAGCGAAAGGCGTTGTAGAAAGTGTGTTTGGAGAGGCATTCGCATCATTTCTGGAAGAACATCCTAATGATGCTAGAACAATTTTGGATAAAGTTATTCTCGCGCTCAAGGCTCGTAAGGCCGCAAAGGCGGCAAAAGATACTATTTTACGAAAAGGCGCACTAGAAGGCCTAGCGCTTCCAGGAAAACTGGCGGATTGCCAATCTAAACACGCCGAAGAATCAGAATTATATATTGTAGAGGGCGATTCTGCCGGCGGCTCCGCAAAACAGGCGAGAGATCGAAGATTTCAGGCAATATTGCCGCTTCGCGGTAAGATTTTGAACGTAGAAAAAGCACGACTTGATAAAATGTTATCGTCTCAAGAAATCAAGCACCTTATTATTGCTTTGGGCGCGGCAATCGCAGAAAATTTTGATATTTCAAAATTACGCTATCATAGGATTATCATTATGACAGATGCTGATGTGGACGGAGCACATATAAGAACATTATTGCTCACATTGTTTTATCGATATTATCAGCCGCTTATTTTGAGTGGATATATTTATATTGCAATGCCGCCTTTATATAGAATACAGAAAGGTAAAGAAATACAGTACGCGTATACAGATGAAGAAAAAGAATCAATAACCAAAAAAAGCGAAGGATTTAATATTTCCAGATACAAAGGTTTAGGAGAAATGAATCCGGCGCAACTTTGGGAAACAACAATGGATCCGGCAACAAGAGTATTAAAACAAGTTGTGATTGATGATGCAAAAGACGCGGATAAAATTTTTGATATTTTGATGGGGGATGAGGTAGCCCCAAGAAAATTATTTATTCAAACCCACGCTAAATCTGTAACCAATCTTGATATTTAGGCTATTTTATACTAGGGTTGATTATAATACCGTTTGTATTCTATAATAAGCGTATTCATTTTTTATTAAAATAAACAAAATTTTATGTACGAAGAAGACATAATTGTTGAGGAACAAGTCGCCGGCGCTTTTGTTGATACAAACGAAGCGACAGCGGAATCTAAGGTAGGTTTGATATTTTATAAAGTAGCGCGGTGGTGTATTTTGACTCTTGTTTTTCTGTTGCCGGTGTGGTTTTTGCCAACAACTATTTCGCCAGTTTTTGCTAACAAGATGTTTTTAGTTTCGTTTTTGACAATTTTGTCATTGCTGTGTTATGTAATTTATGCAATTTTGCGCGGTCGCATTGAAATGCCATTTCATTGGTTGTTTGTTTTGGTCGGCGTCGTTTTGGCAGTATGGATTGTTTCTTCGCTGGCATCTTCACAAACTATTTTGAGTTTCTTGGGAGCTACTGGCTATGAAGGCAACAGCGCTCTTTCTATATTTATATTTTTTATTTTGTTGGGACTAATTGCTACTCTGTTTTCGGACACTCAAAGCCAGCTTCAACTTTTCACGGCACTAGGGATTGGATTTATTTTATTTTTATTTTCAATGATTTTTTTTGTATCCGGATTTGGAAAATTATTTGGTTCAGATTTTGCAAGCTCTACATTCAATACTATTGGTTCATGGAGATCGGCCGCTTTTGCTCTCGGATTTTTTACTATGCTATTGTACCCGTTTTTGTTAACGGCTCGCGGGAAATTACGGTGGGCTCTCTCCATGCTTTTTATTTTAAATTTAATTGCAATTTTTATTGTTAATTCGCCATTAGTATGGGCAATTATTGGTATTT
Organism: uncultured Candidatus Saccharibacteria bacterium; assembly: GCA_964367075.1. Lineage (GTDB taxonomy): Bacteria > Patescibacteriota > Minisyncoccia > UBA11713 > 2-01-FULL-45-33 > CAYIWH01. The sequence goes on from CAYIWH010000002.1 coordinate 15,497, forward strand.
TTGCGATTCTCTTTTTAAGTTATTCGATTTGGCAAAGAAGTGTATCAGCCATAGCGCTGGGAGTTTCACTAATCTTGTTGCTTGCTTCTATTTTTGGATTTTTTTCACAGGACGCAATAGCATCCATTCTCAAATTGCAAGTGCCTGTTGAGGTGAACGTGTCATATCGAGCAACTTTCGATATTTCCAAGGAAGTGTTACAGGATCATTTATTGTTTGGCAATGGGCCGACATCTTTTATTTATTCGTGGGACGCTTTAAAACCAACTGACGTAAATCAAACAGCTTTTTGGAATACACGCTTTGTATCTGGGTCGTCGTTTTTATTAACTATGCTTAGCGAGGTAGGTTTGATAGGTTTTTTGGGATTTGCGTTTTTGTTGCTAATCATTTGGTATTTTGTGTTACGCAATCTCACAGCAATTGCAGATGAAAACCAAGTTTTTGCTTTATCGGCGTTTTTACTGGTCAGCTATACAATATTGATGTGGGTTTTTTATCCTGCAAATTATACGTTGATGGCTCTTGGTTTTGTCGCGCTAGGAATTGGCCTCGCCGCGCTTAAGAGTTCTGGAATGATACGCACTCTTGAAATACGATTATTCCGCGAAGGCCCCGCTGGATTTATTTTTTCATTGTTTCTTGTTTTTGTTATGCTTGTGAGCGCGTCTGGCATATATTTAATAGGTTCGCGCTACATTGGACAAATAATGTTTTCGCGCGGTGTTTTCGCATTTAATAACGCAGGAAATATTGAATCTGCAGAGGCAAACATTCTTAGGGCATATGGTTTTGATCGATGGAATAGTTTATATCCTAGGTCGCTTGGACAAATTAATTTAGTTAAAGCCAAGACTTTTATTCAAAATAATTCAAACACACAGAATTTGTTGGGTTCTCAATTTAAAACAATGCTTGATAATTCTATTCGTTTACATCAGGAGGCGATTAATCTTGCGCCGAGGGATTTTGAAAATTATCAAGCGTTCGGCAAGGTGTACGAATTTTTAGTGACAATCGGTGTTGATGGCGCAAGAGTCGGCGCAACATCTCAATACGATAAGGCTATAGAACACTCTCCAAAAAATCCAGTATTATGGCACGATAAGGCTTCGGTGATTATCGCGGATGTTTTGCGTACTCGCGACATTGCTTTGCTGAAGCAGGCAGAGGAAGCCTTGATAAAAGCGATAGAATTAAAACCTGATTATACAGAGGCTCATTTTTTGCTCGCGCAAGTGTTTGATGCTGAAGGAAACTTGCCTGAAGCAATAAAAAGAGCAGAGGCGGCGGCATTGCTTGCTCCCAATGATATAGGCAGTCTATTCCAACTAGGTCTTCTTTATTATAAGTCGGATCGATTGTCGGATTCCGAAACTATTTTTAATGTCGCGCTCAAATCAAACACAGATTATTCTAATGCAAGATATTTTCTTGGTTTGATTTATGATCGTACAAATCGAAGAGGTGCCGCGATTGAACAATTCGAAAAAATTCAAGCGTTAAATCCAGGAAATCAGGAAGTAGCAATGATACTTTCCAATCTTCGTAGTGGTCGTGGCGCTCTAACATCAATATTATCTCCTCCTGACAAGCGCAATACGCCTCCGGTAAAATAACGAAAGCTCGCGCCTGTTTTAAAAAATTGAATAAAGAATGAAGTTGCCAAATTTGTTTCGTACCGATTTAATAAATATTCATCATGCCGCATTTTGGCTAGCATTTTTTAGTTGTATATCCGCGATTTTGGGGCTATTTCGCGACAGGATGTTAGCTTCAATATTTGGCGCAGGAAGATCTCTTGATATATATTATTCGGCATTTCGTATTCCAGATTTTCTTTATACGCTTATGTTGTTTTTTGCCGCATCCACGGTAATAATCCCCATTTTTCTTACAGACTATAAAGATAATAAACAAAACGCAGAAAAATTATTCGGTTCGGTTTTATTTTTCTTTTTTATAGTTATTTTTATCTTAGGCCTCGCCGCTTTTATTTTTATGAAGATTTTTATGAATCGTTTCTTGCCTGGATTTTCTACGAACGAACTAGAACAAGCCGTTTTGTTAAGTCGTATTATGTTATTGTCTCCGCTTTTTTTGGGACTATCTAATATTTTGTCTAGTATTACGCAGGCGTTTCGCCGTTTTTTTATTTACGCTCTAAGCCCAGTTCTATACAACATAGGCATTATTATAGGAATTTTATTTTTTCTGCCGCGCTTTGGTCTTGCCGGACTTGCGTTGGGAGTGGCGCTTGGCGCAATGTTGCATGTGTCTATTCAAATATTATCAATATTCCAAGTTGGCTTGATGCCGAGATGGGGAGGATTTTGGAACGAAGATCTTAGGCGTGTTTTGTTACTTTCGTTCCCACGAGCATTAGGACTAGCTACCACGCAAATTACCATTATTATTTTTACTGGTGTGGCATCTACCATTGCGGCTGGTAGCATATCTATTTTTAATTTTGCGTCGAATTTACAGGCAATTCCAGTAACACTCATTGGACTTTCCTATAGTGTGGCGGCATTTCCAAACTTAACAGAATATGCAATTTCCGGAGCTACGGAACAATTTAAAAAACATTTTTCCATCGCGTTTCGCCATATTATATTTTGGGCATTTCCGTTCTCAATACTTTTAATGGTGCTCCGAGCGCAAATTATACGCGTTATATTGGGTGCCGGTAAATTTAATTGGACTGATACGCGTCTTACTGCGGCAGCACTTTTTCTTTTGAGCCTTGCAATTATTTTACAGAGCCTGTTTATGCTATTGGTTAGAGCGTTTTATGCAGAGAATCAAACCATGAGACCATTGGTAATTAATATTGTTTCTGCAGGGTTGAGCATAGGAGCGGTTTTTTGGTTTACAAAAATATTGAGCAATACTTCTTTTTTCTTGTACTTTGTAAAATGGTCTCTTCATTTGCAAGACATAACAGATATTCGAGTATTGGCTCTCCCAATGGGTATTTTGGCAGGAAGTTTTATTAATTGCGTATTTTTATTAATTGCGTTTGCTATTGTTTTTAAATGGGCGCCGTGGATTGGTTCAGAGCGTGCCATATTGAAGATTGTGGCAAGCGGACTTGGCGGAGGAGGCGTAGCGTACGGCGCGCTTAATATTTTTTCTCATATTTTTAATCTTACAAAATTTACTGGTATTTTCGCTCAAGGTCTTTTCTCTGGACTCATTGGTTTGCTTGCGACAGTTTCAATGTTATGGGTTTTAAAAAGCGAAGAACTCACAGAACTTTATTCTGGTATGAAAGGCATCTTGTGGACACATCATGTACCAACTCCGGAGCCCGAAAAATTGCCATAAAGGAAAAATTTTTGATATTTTTTCACTTCCTTGCATATTTTAAACCGAATGCTACTCTGAAACGAGAGCTTTTTGAGGCAAATAATGCGTCTAAATTTGATAAATTTGGTTTATTTGGTGTTGCCTTTGTTTGTTGGAGGGTGTGTTATTCCATATAAGATTCCACTTCGAAAAATTGAAATTAACACAAAAATATTTAAAAGTGATTTTGATATACGAAGCTTTAAGCAACGCTCAGACGACCTAATTAGGACGCTTGACGAGCGCCGCGCGCACAAAGAAACCATGAGCGCCGACGAAGCCTTTTTCTTATTTGGTATCCAGCGTCCGCATTTTCGTGAGTTGCCGCGAGAGGAAGTTAAAAAAAATTTACTGTTACCCGAAAATATTATTAGCGGGTGGTCTACAGAAGAGACAGTGAAATTTTTAGCTCCATTTCGTGGACATCTTTTTGCGTATACAAACGCACGAAAGGGTGGGTATATAGGATTTCCGAAACTGATTACGGAACAAGAAGGAATTGATTCCCAAGTTATTATTATTACTTACAATGATGAGGTGTTCAATATCATTTCTTCCGGCGGTCAAGTATTTACAGAAAGGCAATCAGTTTATTGGTGGGAATTTGCGTCTGACTTTCTTCGTGGTTTTGCTGGCGAAACTGGGAAAGAAGCTGTGCGATACGGAAAAAAACTGTTTTAAGACAGTTACGATCCGCAAAATATATAAATAAGTTTTTTTATTTCTGTAGAGAATTTGTTCCGCCGACTTGTTTCGGCGGACTTTTTGTATGATATTTTTTGTATTACAATTGTACTATGTATGACGCATCGCATATTCGCAATTTTTGTATTATTGCGCACATTGATCATGGTAAGTCCACATTTGCGGATAGAATGTTAGAAATTACCAAGACAGTGGAGGCGCGAAAAATGAGGAATCAATTTTTGGATCAAATGGATCTTGAACGCGAGCGCGGAATCACTATCAAAATGCAACCTGTTCGCATGAACTATAAACTATCAACTATAAACTATCAACTAAATTTAATAGACACTCCAGGTCACATTGATTTTAATTATGAGGTATCGCGCGCTCTTCTTGCGGTTGAAGGAGCAATCTTGCTAGTTGATGCCACGCAAGGTGTGCAGGCGCAGACTATCGCAAATTTAGAGCTGGCTAAAAGGCAAAATCTTGTAATATTTCCCGTGATCAACAAAATAGATATGGCAGAGGCGCGCGTTGATCAAACAAAAGAAGAAATTGTTGAATTGTTACAATGCGACCCAGACGATATTTTGTTGGTGTCTGCAAAAACAGGAGAAGGAATAGATGCGGTGCTCAAAAAAATTATAGAAAAAATACCACCACCGCGCGAGAAGCGTGGCGATTTTCAAGCGCTTATTTTTGACTCGCATTACTCTACGCACAAGGGCGTACTAGCGTATGTTCGTGTGTTTAAAGGAAGTTTTTCGCCTAAGCGTGGAGCAAAGTTAAAATTATTTCATAAAAAAACTGAAATTGAGCCAGTGGAGGTAGGTATTTTTACTCCGCAACTTGTTCGCGCCGACTCGTTGTTTCAAGGAGAGATAGGATATATTGCAACTAATCTAAAAGATCCTTCCATTGTGCGCGTTGGAGATACAATTGGCAATGAAGAAATACCAGGATACGAAGAACCGCGCCCTGTTGTGTGGGCAAGTATTTATCCGCAAAATGCAGATGAATTTGAAAAAATGAAAGAGTCATTGTTACGATTGCGTCTTAATGATGCGGCGCTTTCATTTGAAGTGGAAGGCTCTCATCTTCTGGGAAGATCTTTGCGAATTGGTTTTTTGGGTATGCTACATCTTGAAATTACAATTGAGCGACTGCGACGTGAATTTAATATTGAGGCAATTGTTGCACAGCCCAGCATAGAATATATAATGCTGACAAAAAAAGGAATAGAGGCACGCGTCAGAGACGCGGAAACATTTGAAGCGTTGAGTGATGTTGCAGAAATTCGCGAGCCATTGTTTTTGGTATCAATTGTTGCCAGGACATTGGATATTGGACCCGTGATGGATTTGATACAAAAAAATAAAGGAGAAGTTGTTGATATAAAATCACTCACTGGATCTCGCATATTTGTGGGAGCGTTAATTCCGCTTAGGAAACTTGTTACCAATTTTTTTGATGATTTAAAAAGCGCAACTCAAGGATACGGTTCATTGAGTTATGAATTTGGAGAATATCGCCATGTTGATTTAGTGGCACTTCATATTCATATTGCCGAACATGATGTTCCACAATTTGCTCGTATACTTCCTCGTGGGGAGGTCGAATACGAAGCAAAGCGCGCTGTTGAAAAATTGTATGATATATTGCCACGGCAACTTTTTGTGTTGAAAATTCACGGAGTGTTTGGCGGACGTATTATCGCTTCTCGCACACTACCAGCTCTTACAAAAAATGTGACAGCAAAATTGTATGGAGGAGATCGTTCTCGTAAAATGAAATTATGGAAAAAACAAAAAGAAGGCAAAAAACGACTTATTTCACACGCAGAAGTAGATATTCCACAGAAGATTTATTTGAAGATGATAGGGAGATAATATGCTAGAAAAATGATGGACCGGCGGCAAATAACACCATTGATAGCGCAACAATGATAGTCACAATAGTCCATACTATCTGTATTTTCTTTGAATGTTTGAACATGATATAACTATAATACAAAGGATATGAAAAATTTTCAAGAACGCCAAAAATTCGAACAGACACTTTTTTCTTTTCCGATTATGAGTATTGTGTTCTTTTTTATGGCTCTTGCGCTCTTTGGAAGTATTAATGTTTGGCGAACCAAAAACTCTCTTGATAGAGAAATAGAAAGATTAAAAAAAGAAATTATTAAAACAGACACAATACGCAAAGAATACGAATCTCAAATGAGCGAAATTCAAACATCTGACGGCATTGACCGAGAGGCGAGATCGCGTTTTAATCTAAAGAAGCCAGGAGAAGAAGTAGTGCTTTTTGTGGATGATATAAAAAAAGAAAATTTTCCGCCTGAAAGCCAAGTCACCGGCGCATATCACGCAATCCAGAAATGGTTTAAAAATATTTTTAATTGGTAAGATTTGCGAGTTTGGTTCAGTGGCAGAACATTAGCTTCCCAAGCTAAGGACACGGGTTCAATTCCCGTAACTCGCATAATTTATCTACAGAATTTTAGTATATAATGTCCTTGTTGCAATTACGACTTTTTCTTTTACAAAAAACTTGAAGTTAGTTATCTCATTAGATACTATGTAAGTATGAAAAATGAAGGCGTTTCAGAAAATAATACAGAATTATACGGAGAAAATATTGATAGATGGGGTGATAATTGTTTTTACTTTAGAATTAGTTTGACATTGCGAAAAAAAATTAGAAATGAGATTTCAGAAGGTGACATCGAAGCACAAATTAAACTTCTTAGGAAAAAGGCCAATGAACATAATTTTACTTTTGGAGACGCGATGCTTATTTTACATGATTTTAGCGACGTAGAACTAAGAGAGGCCGCAATACGATCTAGATGTGTTGATGTGGCACAGGCGCTTAAAGAAATTTCAAATCCACCAGATTACAGGGCACCGGAAGATAAGTTGCTGGATGCTATTTTTGGAAGCGAGAAAGATAAGCAATAGAATTTGGTTCTTGTACAATTTTGTTTGACAGAATTTTCCAAAGTAGTACAATTTCTATCAAGTGATGATATTTTACAACTAAAGGAGATATCAATATGTTTTTCTCGTTTTTAGTGCTTTGGTTTGGCTGGTTTTGTTTTGCCTTTGCTGTTATAAATATAATTGCGGCATCCTACTTTTATTGTCTTAGAAAATCAGGTAGTTGGGGGTTCGGATCATTTGTGAGAATGTTGATATTTTCTGTGGCGCTTACTAATTGGTATTATATCGTATTTTTTCTTTTTCCAGTATTACAGTAGGTTTTTCGTAAAGGCTAAATTTATTAAAAATTCCCTAAATGGGAATTTTTTCTTTCAAAGCAGATCTAATAATTTTGATGCTCACTATCACATGTGATAGTACTTCGATATATCGAAGTTATTACTTTGTAGCATGTTATGTCTTGTATAGTTCAATATTTTTATACTAGACCGTGTCTTTTTATTCATTTATACTATGTGTCATATGCCACCTTAGCTCAGTTGGCAGAGCAATGCTTTCGTAAAGCAGAGGTCCCGAGTTCGAATCTCGGAGGTGGCTCAAAATTATAGCAAAAAAAATATTATTATGCTATAATTTACAATATGAATCTTTTGGTGTTTTCACAAATTCTGTTTAATCTTGTCGCGTCAATAGCAATTGTCGTGTTTGGCGCTCTTTTTGCTGTTGCTGTATATCACCTGATTGGTATTATTAAAAATCTTCAAAATATTTCAGATAACCTTGATAATGTCACAGACGAGCTAAAGACCAGAATAACAGAAGTTATTGATAAATTATCATCGTTGCCGATATTTTCGTATTTTTTGAAAACAAGATATAGTGGTAATAACAAATCACACAATAAAAAAAGGCCGTAACACAAATTTATTATTAATTTAAAACATTATTAATATGCAAAAAACAAACAAAAGATTAATTGAAGGAGTTTTGGTTGGCGCTGTGCTAGGAGTTGGAGCGGCGCTTTTGGCAAAATCAGATACGGGCAAAACATTGGGCAAGGAAGCTAAAAATTCCGTATCAGATTTTTTGAAATATTTGGCTCCTAAACTAAAAAAAATTAACAAAATTGGAGAAGCAGAATACAAAATGTTGGTTCGCGAAGCGATGAAACAATACAGCAAAAACAAAAAACTTTCCAAAGACGAGATTACGCGCCTTACCAAAGAAGCTCACGAGACATGGTCTCATTTAAAAAAGCATTTTTAAATTTACGATGCATTCTGGACGGCTAGAAAACCAGTTTTTTATCGGTCTTCTTGTCGGCGCTCTCGCGCTGGTATTGTTGATATTTTTTCCAATGTTAAATGCCGTTATTCTTGGCATTACTTTGACAATTTTGTTTCATCCAGTTTATGTACGATTATTAAAAATTATTCCAAATTGGGATGGAACATCAGCCTTTGTAACAATTTTGCTCGCTATTTTGATTATTCTCGTGCCATTGGCGTTTTTTGGTTATCGAATTTTTGAAGAAGCTCGAGGATTGTATATAAACATAGCCTTTGGTGGTAATATGCCACGCTTCGAGTTATTGCAAGAACAGTTTCCACAATTAATGTCATTGGTAAGCGCAAACATAAACGAATATACAAAACAAATTCTTAGTTTACTGCTTGATAATTTTTCTTCTATTCTTTCCAAATTTGTTAGTGTAATTTTTACGTTATTTTTTGCTCTTTTTACTATGTATTATCTTTTGAAAGACGGCACAAAAATACATAACGCGATAATACGAACAAGCCCGCTTTCTCAAAAACATACCAGCGCAATTATATCGAAGCTTAGTATTATGGAACGCGCAACTGTGCGCGGCACGTTAGTTGTTGCTGTAGTTCAGGGGCTTCTTGTCGCTCTTGGTTTTTTTATATTTGGACTATCAAATCCAGTTTTGTGGGGGATGATTGCAATTTTTGCGGCGCTTGTTCCTATGTTGGGAACGGCGCTTGTTATTGTCCCCGGAATACTTATATTGGCATTAACAGGAAATATAATGGGAACAATTGGTCTAACTATATGGGGTGTATTGTTGGTTGGACTTATTGATAATTTTTTGGGACCAAATTTAATTGAACACGGTACCAAGATTCATCCTATGCCTATCCTTTTTAGCGTTATCGGGGGGCTTTTTCTCTTTGGTCCAATGGGATTTCTTTTAGGGCCCTTAGCGCTCAGTTTTTTGCTGGCTCTTTTGGATATGTATCCAACTATAATATTAGATCGCGATAATCACGCTCTTTAATATTTATTTAATAATGTTATAATTAAATTATGGAAGCTCAAGATAAATTTTATATAGAGGAGCTTTTCAAAAAGGTCCGTCTGGCGGCGGACCGACTTTGACATTCGTCAGAAAAAGGAAAATTTGCTGAAGCTCGAACAAGAAACACACACTGCGCATTTTTGGGAAAATACTTTGCAAGCCAAAGAAACATCAAGTAAAATTTCTTTGCTTCGCGCTGAAGTAAGCGCATGGGAAAAAATTTTAGGCGATATTTATGCGCTCGCAGAACTTACAAAGCTAAATGAAAAAGAAACCGATTGTGGAGAGCTTCGCAAACAAGCGGAGGCGTTGGAAAAAGATTTTTCTATTTTAGAGCGAGCTCAGCTTTTTTCTGGGAAATACGATAAGGGAAACGCGATACTCTCGATTTATGCTGGAGCAGGAGGGGATGATGCGGAAGATTGGGCGCGAATACTTATTGAAATGTATGAAAAATACGCTCTGCGTAAAAATTGGCGTTTCCAATTTTCGCATCGCCACACTAATGAATTTGGCGGTATCAAAAACGCATCTGCGCGCATTGATGGTAAATTTGCTTATGGTTATTTAAAAAAAGAATTCGGAGTGCACAGATTGGTTCGTATATCTCCATTTGATGCCAACAAAAGACGCCACACATCGTTTGCTTTGATAGAAATATTGCCGGAAATTACAGATTCGGAGGCTGTTTCTATAAAAGATGATGATCTTGAAATAACTTTTTCACGATCTGGAGGCCCAGGAGGCCAAAATGTCAATAAGCGCGAGAGCGCGGTACGAATTACCCATAAACCCTCTGGGATTACGGTACATGCGAGCACAGAGCGCACACAGTTAGCAAATCGCAAGCACGCAATGAATATTTTGCGGGCAAAATTGTATGAATTGGCAGAAGCAAAAACAGAGCTTGAACGCCTTGTTGCAAGAGGCGGACAATTGCCCCAAAATGAATGGGGACATCAAATTCGTTCATATGTGTTTCATCCATATCATATGGTAAAAGATCACAGAACTGGTATAGAAACTGCTGATGTAGAAAATGTGTTGGCGGGAGATTTAGACGCGTTTATTGAAGCGGAAATCGAAATATGCTAAAATAATTTAATATTATGATTTATTTCGACAAAGTATCCAAAATATATTCACCAACAGCTATCGCGCTAGAGGATGTTTCGTTTACTGTATCCCCAAATGAATTTATTTCTATTGTAGGCCAATCTGGAGCAGGTAAATCTACTCTTTTAAAATTATTGCTTGCCGAGGATCGCCCAAGTTCTGGGAAAGTTTTTTTCGAATCTCAAGATGTTAATATATTATCGAGAAAAGAATTACCTTTTTTGCGAAGACGCATTGGTGCTGTTTTTCAAGATTATCGGCTTTTGCCTGCGCGTACTGCCTATGAAAACGTAGCGTTTGCGCTTGAGGCGGCTGGGAAATCTGATGATGAGATTGACCATGATGTTCCGCAATCTCTTGAATTGGTAGGACTTATGGACAAGGCGTGGAATTTTCCTCACGAACTCTCTGGGGGAGAACGCCAGCGTGTTGCAATTGCGCGAGCTATTGTTGTGCGTCCCGATGTAGTCGTAGCGGATGAGCCAACCGGGAATCTAGACCCGCTTAATAAATGGGAAATAATTCAGCTTTTGGAAAAAATTAATGGGCTTGGTACCACGGTTATTTTAGCAACGCACGACAAGGAAGTCATTGATTCGCTTCAAAGACGAGTGGTAACTTTGGATAAAGGAAGGCTTGTTCGCGACGAACTGCGTGGAAAATATGTGTTATAATAAGTAAACAATGAAAAGAATCACATTTCAAAGAATGTTGAAAAGCGGAGTGATTAATTTTTTTCGCAACGGACTGGTAAGTCTTGCGACAGTGCTTGTGATGTCTTTGTCTCTTTTGATGCTTGCCTCTGTTTTTATGGGCAGTGTTTTTTTGAGTACATTTATTCAAGATTTGCAGGCTAAAGTTGATGTGAGTGTTTATTTCAAAAAATCTGTAAATGAAAACGCTATTTTAGATCTAAAATCCAAGCTTTTAGCGCTTAAAGAGGTTAAAGACGTTCAGTATGTTTCGCGCGACGAAGCGCTTAGACGATTTTTAGAGCGCCACAAAGGAGAAGATATTATAGCGCGCTCTATTGAGATAATTGATGAAAATCCATTTTCAGCAAGCTTGGAAATTGGAGCAAACGATACGAGTAAGTATGATATTATTACTTCTTTTTTGGAACAAGCTTCTTATAAAGATTTTATAGATATAGATGAGCGCGGCAACCAGAAAATTACTTATCGCCAAAATCAGGCGGTTATTGATCGGCTAACAGCGATGCTCGGAGCTACTCGCGCCGCTGGATTTGGAGCGGCCGGCATATTGGCGCTTATCGCAATCATTATTGCTTATAATACCGTGCGTCTCGCGATTTATAATTCACGCGATGAAATTTCTGTAATGCAATTGGTTGGCGCGTCTTCGTGGTTTATTAGAGGTCCTTTTTTGATTGAAGGATTTATACACGGCATTATCGCGACAATATTTACCATTGTGATTATGTATCCAAGCCTGTGGTGGGCCGGATCAAAAACCGAAGCAATATTTGGCGGGTTGAATATTTTTGATTATTTTATTTCAAATATTTTACAAATTTCTTTAATAATGATATTTGCTCTTGGGCTTGCGCTTGGTGTGTTCTCTGCCCAGCTTGCAATTAGAAAGTATCTTAGGGTATAACAATAAAAGAGAATTTTCTTTGAAATGAGATCTCTATGACACAGTTGAGGACTGTTTTGTTTTTTGTTGTTTTATGTTTTGGCATGACATTTTCAGCGAGCTCAACATCTGGCGCACTATTTACAGATTTCAAGGATTATAAAGATATTATGTGGCATGTGCTTTATACTGAACCTTGTTTGCGTTCACTATTGCCTGCAAAAGACACTGAACATAGAGCGGAACTAATATTTTTGTTGCACAGATATCATATATATCAGTTTCCGCTCAAATACTTTTGCGATAACGATGGTAGAGTATTGTCAAAAAAAGACATTGAGCTTTTCTTTGATGAACACACATATTATCGCAAGCCACAAATATGGCCCAAAAGTAAAATAGCTGGGATCGGCGTTGCTTTAATGGAAGAAAACAATAGTGTTGTTATTACTGATATAGGCAAAGGAAGTGTGGCTGCACAGTTTGGATTGAAACGTTATGATCGCATTTTACAAGTAGACGGCGTTGTTCTACAAAATATTTGGCAAGCTGCGCAGTTGATTTTGGGTAAACCGAAATCCTCAATTACATTGGTTGTACAGAGAAACCAAAATGTCATGCTTACCAAGACGCTTCGACGTGATATTCGAAATTATCCGAACATACAGTGGACATATATACCAAAATCTAACATTGGATATGTAAAAATTAGTATGTTTAAGCCGGACGCAATAAAAGCACTCTTAAAGCCATTAAGATTTTTTGAACATTATGGTGCGTTAGGTATTATTTTAGATTTACGAGGTAATCCCGGCGGCAAGATGATTTCAGCGCAGGCGCTACTTGATTGTTTCCTTTGGCCTACAGTCGCATTTTTAAAAACTGTCCCTGCAGAAAATATATTTTTGAGTCCAGTAGCGACATCATCTTTTAAGTGTTCTTATGAAAGCGCCTTATTAAAACAGATTCCGCTTGTTATTTTAGTTGATCGATTTTCTTTTTCTGCCGCGGAAATTGTAACTGCATCGTTGGCATTACACAGACGTGCCATTGTTGTGGGAGAAAAAACTGGTGGCAAGGGGACCGCTCAATGGCCCATTGTTTTACAAAACAAGAAAATCTTAATGTTGACAACAGAGCGTTGGTCTTTAATTGATGGCTCTTCGCTAGACCAAAAAGGTTTTATTCCACAAATTGATTTGAGCCATTTTGTTGTAGAGAATCATTTAGTAGATTTTAGTGATGTTGATGAGTATTACTCACAGGATGAAAATTTGATTAAGGCAACAGAAATTTTATACGCAAAAATTAAAGAAAAAAACAGATAAAAACACTTCGGCATTTGCCGGAGTTTTTTAAATGTTATTTGTTTTGTGCGTAATATAACCACGCACTATTATGTGCACTTTTAAAAATGCGTATTTTTGGTATACTATGATTGTTTTTGTTGGATCGTTTTTCGACACGTGATTCTGTTTGCTTGCTATATTGGATCCTAATCTGGGAGATCGTCTAATGGTAGGACACATGCCTCTGGAGCATGGTATCTAGGTTCGAGCCCTAGTCTCCCAGATTAGGATCTTATAGGTAAGCGTAAGTAATATTGTTGACTCAATTTTATTATGCGCTAAAATAATGTCTATAAACTTTATTATGGACATACAGCACAAAGAAAAAAATATAGAGAAATTAAACGAATTGCGTTTACATGCGATAAAAGTCACGGAAGCGCTGTATAGAACCACAGATTTGTTTTCTGATGCCGAGCCGTTAAAATGGTCTCTTCGGGATTCTGCAATAAAAATTTTAAATACGATTTCAGATATAAGTAGCCAGCCGACATATCAGGAATTAAGAAGCGCGCAGGCGCTTGAGAAAATGATAGAGTCGCTTTGTTACAAACTTGATTTAGCTGTGGGCGGCACATTTATAGCTCACTCAAATTTCGATATTCTTGAAAGAGAGTATAAATCACTCAACAACAAGATTAACCACACCGATTTTTTTAACACGCTATTGATTGAAGAAGGTATAAATAGCTCGCATCAAATACCCGACGACTCTATTCTATTGGACACATTAGACAATCGGACACTGGTTGTCCAAAAAAGCCCGATAGATTCACAAATGTCTAATATAATTCAAGAGCAACAACCCAATACACAATTAACACAAACTAAAGAGAAAAAACAAATAAACTACGGAAGTGGGGGGGGGCGGCGCCCGGAGAAGCTGGCGGAAGCCACAAAAACAATATTATTCAAAATGAAAAAAAAAAAAAAAAAAAAAAACACAAAAAAAAAAAAACCTCCGGACCGCCGACTACAAAACCCACTTTGCATGGCGCACTTCCAACTAAATCTGTTTTATCCGATAGAAAAAACACAATTTTGAGGCTAATAAAAGAACGAGGACCAAGTAGTGTGGGGGACTTGCTAAAGCTTGTGGATGTGTCTTTAAGCGACAAAACTATTCAGCGCGATTTGAACGCTATGGCGGACTCTGGTATCCTAAAAAAGGAAGGAGAAAAAAGGTGGCGCAGGTACTTTTTATGAGGTTATTGTGCGATATTTTGAGCCGTGAAATTGCGTTACGAATAGAACATTACGGAACCTGGCCGAGGCGAGCCCGCCTGCCAATTGGCGGGCAGGTATAGCAAATTTTCAGCAGAAAATTATGCGCGTTCTGTGAATAATGACAATTCCACGGCTCAGACTACAGGCCAATATTTGATATTTTTGTACAGTATGATAGGCTTAAGTTATCCACATTGTATGGCTTTGCCTGTTTTGAATTAGGATTATATAATAGATACAAGGGTTTTATGTGTAGAATATATGGGTAAATAGGCATTGGAATAAGGGCCATTTTTGGTCGGATTTATTCGCTTATGACATCTAGTTAACTAGCAACAACAATGTTTAGTAACTAGCAACTAGATGCCAGAAGCGAAACAAAAAAGTGTTTCTGGTTTGATTGATTGAACATTGAAAATTTAAAACACAAGACTAGTTAGAAATATTATTATTGTTAATCCGGAGTACTTGGCCTGGTCGATCCACACGCATTCCATTTTATATTGCGAATGAGTGGTCTATGGCCGAGCTCTATGAGAGTTAAAAATTAAATTGGTTATCAGGTTTAGACAGGCTGACTATATATAATAAAAGTGTTTGATGTCGAAAAACACAATGTCAGCATTATTAAAAGAATAAATAATTTATGGGCAAATACACAATTAGAAAAAGAATTGCTTCGGTTGTGGTTGGCGTTGCGACAGTTGCATCCATGAGTGGTGTGGCGGTATTGATACCGACTGTTGCTTCAGCTGATGTCATTTCCGATTTGCAAGCACAGATTGCGGCATTGACAGCGCAGTTAAATGCGTTGGCAGGCACACCTGCATCAGCACCAATGGGGGCGTGCAGTTTCACCAAGAGCCTGACAGTAGGCTCGCGAGGTGATGATGTAAAATGTTTGCAAGAATCACTTATTAGCGCAGATCATTTGGCCGCAGGGTTGAACACCGGATACTTCGGTGCTTTGACAAAAGCCGCGGTTGCAAAATGGCAATCGGCTAATGGAGTAGCTCCTGCAGTTGGATATTTTGGTCCTATTTCACAGGCCAAGTATTCATCGTTAATGGCTAGCGGAGGAACACCTCCACCTCCACCACCGTCAGGCGGTGGCACGACTACGCCTCCACCACCAATAGTTACTGGCGGCGGACTTTCAGTAATGGCGGCTACACAGCCATCAAATTCATTGGCTCCAGAAAGTGCAGTTAACTTGCCTTTCACAAAATTAACACTAACAGCAGGAGCATCTGATGTTGTGGTAAATGGAGTTACAGTAGAACGAGTTGGTCTTGGTTCAGATTCAAATCTTTCAGCTGTAGTTTTGTTGGATGAAAATGGAACTCAAATGGATATTACAAAGACTTTGGGATCTGATCACCGCACTACAGTTGGTGGTACATTTACTGTAAAAGCAGGTACATCTAAAACAGTTACAGTAGGTGGAAATTTAGCAACAGACAACTCAACAAGAGCAGGTCAAGTTATAGCTTTTTCAGTTGTTGCAGTTAATACAACCTCTACGGTTAGTGGAACACTTCCAATTACGGGTGCGGCACATACAATAAATGCCACTCTTGATATCGGTTCAGTATCATTGCAAAAAGGATCAATTGATCCAGGAAGCAGTATTTCAAAACCAGTTGGTACGACAGGATATACATTTTCTGCGGTCCGCGTTACAGCGGGTTCCCAAGAGAGAGTATATTTGAAGTCAATTCGATGGAATCAAACTGGTTCCGCAGGATCAAGCGATTTGGCGAATGTAAAAACATATGTAGATGGTACAGCGTATGATGTTGTATTGACAGCAGACGGCAAATACTATGTAGCCACATTCCCAGAAAACAGCGGCAAAGGCCTATTAATTGACAAGGGCTTCACAAAAGAGCTCTCAATCAAAGGTGATGTTGCTGGTGGTTCTGGTCGCACAATTATATTTGATATCGCGAAGCGAACTGATATTGGATTAGTTGGAGAAACTTATGGTTATGGAATTAAATCTCCTGTAACTGGTTCTACAGCGACTCCAGGTGATTCAGCATTTAGTTCTGGCGAAGATCCATGGTACAATGCTTCTACTGTTACTGTTCAATCAGGAACGATTACAGTAAGCTCTTCAAACCTTGTATCAGCTGGTAACATTCCAGAAAACGCGCCGGACACCAAATTGGGATCGTTTGATGTGGAAATAAAGGGTGAGCCGATTTCTGTTGCTTCGATGATATTTAATTTGTCATTGCAATCTACTACAGCAGATGTTGCGGATGTCACAAACATCACTCTTACAAAAGAAGACGGAACAATCCTTGCGGGACCCGTGGATGGAGCGGCCGCTGGCACTGTAACATTCTCAAGTTCTGTTACATTCCCAGTAGGAACTACCAAGGTTAAATTGTTAGGTAAAATTGGTACAGACTTTGCTACAAATGATACTGTTCAGGCGTCAACTACGCCAAGTACAAAGTTTACAAGTATTACAGGACAAACAACTGGCAATACAATTACCGCGGCTCCAACATCCGCAATCGCTGGTCTTACACAAACTGTGAAATCGGCATCAATGAATGTATCAGTAAGCTCACAGCCAATTGCTCAAACAGTAATTGCAAACGCGCAAAAGTTCATTTTTGCAAACTATATTTTGGATGCGGGATCATCTGGAGAAAACATAAGAGTGACAAGCTTACCGCTTGAATTTAATGCCGCTTCCGGCGCAAGAACAGATGTCTCAAATTGTCAGCTATATGATGGATCAACATCGGTAACTTCAAACAATGCCGTTTCTCCATCGACTACATTATCGTCAAGCACATCATTTGTCTTTGATGGTAATGGTATTATCTTGACAAATGGCACACAGAAGACATTAGCAATGAAGTGCGATATCAAGAGTGGTTCCACAGGTTCATACAAGTGGGGCATTGATGGCGCTCAAGATGGAACAAGCTTTACTGCCGCCACAGGACTTATTAGCGGTCAAACTATTGCCGACAGTGTCTTTACTGATTCCGAAGGTCAATTAATGACTGCGGCCTCGGGCGGTACATTGGCTGTGGCAATTGATTCTGGCACATCAGGATCATTATCATATCGCTTAGTATCTCCGGGTCAGACTACAGAGTTGATTAAAATTAAATATAGCGCAACCAACGAAGATATTGACGTAAAGCGTGTGGCATTGGTACTTTCAAGTGCCGCGTCAAACACGCCGATTGACTTAGTTGGTCAAGAGGTAAGTTTGTGGGATGGTACCACGCAAGTTGGTACGGCCACATTCGATGCGGGAACCGACAGAGCGACCAGCACGCTTACGACTGCAGTACGTGTGCCAAAGGGTGGTTCCAAGATTATAACGGTCAAGGGCGCTATTGCTACAATTGGTAGTTCTGGTCCTTTGACAGAGTCAGGCGATCTATTGAAGGTTGATTATGATGGCGCAAACGTTGGTATCAATGGAAACCATGGTACTGGTGTTGAGTCAGGAGCAACAATTTCTGGATCAACTGGCGTCACGACATCAAACGGTGTTCGTATAATGAAAGCATATCCGGAATTTGCAAATGATCCATTGACATCGAATGAACGAGTATTGGCATCCGGCGACTTAAAGACGCTCTACAAATTCAAAGTAACAGCAAAGAATGGCGAGGTTGCTCTCTATAAGGTGTCATTTAGCGTAAGTTCTTCAACAGCAGTAAATACCACCACGGGCGGATCCACAACTACGAAGTTCGCGCTTTACGCATTCACAGATTCTGGTTATAGTACTCCTGATTCAAACTTCAGTGGCACCAATAATCCAGGAGGATTGGTAAACTCTGGTAGCTGTTTCAGCGGTCTTGCTCCAAATACCATTGGCACTTCTGCTTTAGGGGGTCTCGGAGGAGGATCGGCGTTGGTTGAAATTTATCCTACGACAACGAGTTGTAGCACAGGTACATCAACATTATCTATTCCTTCAGGCGAATCACGATGGTTCAAGTTGACTGGTTCTGTCGGCACACTTGCTCAATCAGGTACCACTGATAGCATCCAGGTTCAACTTGAGGGTGATGCGGCATTTCCTTCAGTTTCTCCTACGTACAACAAAAACATGGAAACAGCAGCAACGCAGGACGGAGATACCAATGATGACTTTATTTGGACACCTCGTTCAACTACAACAAGCGTTAACATCATCGATCAGGATTACACAAACGGTTATGGAGTAGTGGGCTTGCCTTCTACCAACATGACTATTGAGACGCTTAGCAAATAATCGATCACTTGTGCTTTAGATATTGCTTCGCGATATCTAAAGGATCGTACTCAAACACCCCCCATAAGGGGGGTGTTTTGTGTGCCAAATAAGTGATGGAAGTGGGGGGGGGGACGAAAAATTTAAAATATCGACTATCTTGAAATAAAAAAAAAAAAAAAAAAAAAATAAAAAAATAATTTAATAAAAAAAAA
>CAYIWH010000002.1:34558-47947 GCA_964367075.1 uncultured Candidatus Saccharibacteria bacterium
CTATATATATATATTATCTAACACAAACACCCCCCATTGGGGGTGTGTTTTGTGTCAAAAATTAGTTCTGGACGCCCGAACAAAATAATATTGATTGAAGTCGGACTTCCA
The DNA here is from genome assembly GCA_964367075.1 of uncultured Candidatus Saccharibacteria bacterium. Classification (GTDB taxonomy): domain Bacteria; phylum Patescibacteriota; class Minisyncoccia; order UBA11713; family 2-01-FULL-45-33; genus CAYIWH01. The sequence goes on from CAYIWH010000002.1 coordinate 34,670, forward strand.
TCACATTGCAAAATTCTAAAAAATAAGCATAATTAAGAAATGTCAAAAATAAAAACACTATTTTTAGACACTCGTGTCCTTCTGGCTCTTATTTTGCTGCTCGGTTTTACTATTCGTATTTGGGGCATGAGCACAGCGGAAACATTTCACGATGAAGGACTCTATGCTTTTCGCTCAATTGGCTATATTGATTTTATTCAAAACGATGACCAAACGACACCAATACAGTGGTTTAAAGATTCACTAACATTGCCATGGTGGACTAAACTATCTTTTCATGACGCTCCACCGTTATATTTTTTAATACAATACATATTTTTTAGATTTTTTGGTGATTCACTTTTTGTCGCGCGTTTACCATCTTTTGTCGCTGGAATGTTCGCGATTTGGCTGATGTTTTTGATTGGGAGGAGATTGTTTTTTTCAGGAATAGAGAAATCACATTATGAGCAGAACATTGCGCAGCCTGACCGAACGAGCCTGCCTATCGCAGGCAGGCATAGCAATTCGCCAGCAGGCGAATATGCGCGTTCTGCGAGTGATGTGAATTTCGCTATTCCAATTGCTGATATTGCCGGTTTACTTGCCGCGCTTTTTTTAAGCATCAATCACATCCACATTTGGATATCTCGCACCAGTATTATAGAATCACTTCTTATAACATTGATGCTTGCTAATATCTATTTTTTTCTTCGATTTGTTAATTTAGGGAGTCGCGCTCACACTTGGGAATCTGACTCCAAAGCAAATTGGATCTGGTTTGGCACAACATTCGGTTTAATACTTTTAACAAAATATACCGGCATTGTTTTGGTTCTTATTTATTTTCTTTATTTATTGATATTTCACCGCGATTATTTCAAAAAATGGCAATTATATGCATCAGTAGGATTGGCTATAATACTTTTTTCTCCGGTTATTATTTACAATATTTATTTATATAAAACCATTCATCATTTTGATTTACAGCTTGCTTACCTATTTGGACAACAAGCCCCGGAGTGGCGCGCTTCACTTGGCAAAGTGCTCGATTCATTTGTTTCATCGTTTGTACCAAATATGTTTGCTATGTATTCAAAACAATTTCTCTTCGTAGTTGTTGCTGGTTTGTTGATAATTACTGTGTTGTGGCGCAAAAGTAGACTTAATTTACAAAAAACATATTTTATATTATGCGCGGGAATTTTATTTATTACTTTGTTGTTAACAAAAATTGGCGTCGGCATCCGCTTTTTGCCGCTATATATCCCTTTTGCTGTTTTTGTGATTGTATTGACTGTTTTGTATTTTTTTTACTACATAAAAAGTTCAATTATTAAAATTGTAATAATTACTGTTTTTGTATTGTCAGAAATATGGTTTTCAATTGGTGGTATTTTTATAGAGTTTCCTAGTTTGGGAGTTGTTGCAACAGATCAATATCTTAGTAGTGTTTTGGGGCCAGATAGTTCTATAGCAATATTTGAATCACCAAATCCGCATCTTAATTTGGTTACGCAACAATATGCGGCAAAAATGCCAAAAGGATATAGACGAAAATTATTGGTATATGATAACAATATTGTTATTTCTACACGCTTATGGCTTTTTGCTCGTAGGCGGTATTATCATGGAATTCCGGCAATTACTGCGTATCAATTAAAACAATTGTTTCGCGAGAGAGGAGTTGAGTCTTTTAGTGGTTATGAAATATATTTTGTCAAAGTGAATGAAGACACATTGCTTTTTGATCGATACGGCGCAACACGTGATGCCAACGAATTGGAAGATTTTCTTAAAAAAGAACTTAATTTAAGCCCAATTTTTACCTCATATAGTGTAGTGCCCCAATTTGGTGGTGGTTTAAAAGCTATCCCATCTCTCATGGTATATAAAATTATTCTTTGATATGTTATTATTTTAATATGAAACAATATAAATCATTGTTAGTTGTTTTGGCCCTTGCTTTTTTTATGGCCACACAGCGCGTTGTTGCCAGCGATCCACTTATGAATAATCTTTATTTTGGGCTTAGGGGTAATTCCGAAGTTGTGTCTTTACAAGCATTTTTAGCCAAAATTGGTGTTTATACTGGGCCTCAAAATGGTAATTTTTATACTTTAACCAGAGAGGCGGTTAAAAAATATCAACAAGCAAACAGCATTATTCAGGCGACTGGATACGTTGGGCCTATCACCAGAGCATCAATTAATAACAAGCTCAAATCGTACGATGTTTCCTCAATGCCTGGGAACGATAAATCAATACAAACACAAGCACTCCAATTACAAATAGACGCGCTTACAAAACAACTTGCCGCGCTCCAATTAGTCACAACGCAAATTGCCACAACAACTACTTCTATTCAAGAACCAACGCCAGCCACTACAACAATTTTATCGGAAGTAGTCGCAACATCTACTCAAAACATTGCGACAACGACGCCAACACAACCAAATCCTTTTGATAGCAATATTCAAATACAGAATATATATCCTTCGCTTACACTTAGTAGTTATGGTTACAAAACGCTCGCAGAATTTAAAATTACTGCCAGCGAGAAAGTTGCAATTACAAAATTACGCTTAAAAAACGATGGAACATTTTCTAATGCCAACATTTTAGATCTTGAATTAATTGATTCACAGAATTCTCGTATTATTGCAAAAGCGGAGCAATGGGTAAATGGTATAGTAGAGTTTTCTATTGTAGAAAATACAAACTTACCAAACAAAGGTCTAATAGTTTCCGGCGGTATATATTCTATTAATGCTTTCTTAACAACTCCGAATTATGGAGACATAAAACCATATATACGGCTTGACATTGAAAAAGCATTCGATATTTCGGCGTTTGATTACAACAATCTTTCTAGAATTGCAAACTTAAAAAATATTTCATTTCCTATTGAAGGACCTAAAATTTCAGCATATTAAATTACTTCTTAAGTTCCTCGATTTCTGCTTTTATTTCCGAGTTTGTCGGATTTATTTTTAGCGCTTCCTCAAAATATTTTATTGCCTCTATTTTATTGCCGATTTTTGCATAATACTGCCCAAGCATTATTTTTAGCGATGCGTCGTTCGGATTTAATTTTATTCCATCAAGCAATAATTGCTCAATTTTTTCGGGTTTGTATGTTTCGTACACTGCGACGAGTTGTGAATACGCGTCAATATTACTTGCGTTATTTTTTATTGCCTTTAAGAAATTCTCTTCCGATTTCGTATAATTGCGGAGCTCAAATCCATAGAGCGAGCCTAAGTTGTGAAATGCTAGATATCCTTTCGGGCGAATAGTGGCAAGAAAATTCCACGCTTCAATTGCGCCATCATAATCTTGCACTGATTTACGATAATTGCCTAACATCAACCATGGTAATTCTACATCATAGTTTGTAGTAATTTGTTTTTTTATTTCCTCAATTTGTTTTATTGTATTTTGTTTTTGTGCGTCTGTAAGCGTAGCGTTTATTACTATAGGCTTTGCAATGATTTGCATTGCTAGTATCTTGAGTGCAGGATCTTTGGTTACTGATTGAATATCTGTTTGATTGTTTGAGCCCTGTGTGGTTGAAGATGTCGTAGTGTTTGTTGTATCACGTAAAATTAAGTCATCGGATTGTGCGTCTATATTAATAGGTTGTGTTGTCCCAACTCTTTTTAGCATGTACCACGCGCCAGCAATAATAACTATCAAAATAACAACTCCTATAACAATTTTTAATTTCATATATTTTTTTATTTAATCTTATAAAATAGGGGATATACTCCCTTTTTGCTTTGGCAATTTAACCAGTATATTAACTATACTTCAAAATCTTGTCCTTGCCAACCACTTGGCGGTCCGGCCGCTAAGTGCTATAGTGCTTTTCATGAGAAAAATAAAGTTTGCGAACGGAGAATTTTATCATATTTATAATCGCGGAGTAGATAAAAGGCAAATTTTTTGTGTACCAGAAGACCTCAACCGTTTTCTAGAAAGTATGACTGCTTTTAATTCAATTACTCCGGTTGGAAGCTTACATTCTTATTCTTTTCAAGATTACCAACTTAGCGGCCGGACCGCCAAGTTGGTAAATATAGTATGTTATTGCTTAAATCCAAACCATTATCACATTGTTTTAGAGCAACTAACAGATGGCGGTGTTAGTGAATTTATCAAAAGGTTGGCAGGCGGCTATACTTTTCATTTTAATACTAAATATAAAAGAAGCGGTGTTTTGTTTCAAGGAAAATTTAAAGCGTCTCATATCGATTCGAATGAATACTTATTGCATGTTAGTTCTTACGTAAACTTAAATAATCGCGTACATCGACTTAGCGGCCGGACCGCCAAGTCGAGTTGGGAGGAATATACAGGTAGGGTTAAGAATAAAATTTGTAAAAAAGATATTATTTTGAGTCAGTTTAAGACAAAGAAAGAATATAAAGATTTTGCTGAAAGTTCCTTGGTGGATATTTTGGAACGCAAACAACAATCTCGAGATATAAGCGATTTATTGCTTGAGTAATCACTTGGCTGTCTCACAGCCAAGTGAATGGAATGGGGGGTATTGCAAAAAAATGATGGATGTGCTTGGATGTCTATAAATTATTTTGATAATATTAAATATATGAATATATTAATAAGCAAACATTTTTGGAAGTTTTTGATTGGGTTACTGGCTATGATGTTTTTGGGGTTGTCTATCGCGTATGGTACCAGTTGGTACGAAAGACAAAAAGTTTCCTCGGAAGCGAATAAGCAACAACAAGAGTACGAAGCATACGAGGCGCGATATTTGAACGACACTTATGGGAGTACTACGCCAGAAGGTACATTACAACTTTTTATTGATGCGCTCAAAAAAAACGACATTGATTTGGCGGTTAAATATTTTGTTATTGATGATCGGGATAAGTGGTCGACAAAACTTCAAGAAATAAAAAACCACCAAGGATTTAGTGCAATGATTTACGAGGCCGGATTGTTAAGGCTTAGTGACAACAAAGATAATCAGGCAATTTTTTCTATAACAAATTCTGATAACTTAGTAGAAACAGAAGTAGTGCTAGGTCGATTGCCAAATGGAACATGGAAACTAATAGATTTATAAAATATTTTACATTGGCAACAATTGTGGGGATGCTGATAGCATCCCCATTATTTGTATTTGCGTACGATGATAAAACTGCGCATCCGGCGTTGACTGATGAAATTGTGGATTTATTTAATTTGTATTATCCAAACGCAAAAATTGATGATAAAGACAAAGAGTTAATAAAAAATGGAAGTATTGGAGAAGACGTAGATACAAGATGGATGCATCATTTTTATGACCCTATTTATAATCGCGGACTCTGGGGATATTCATCGTCCAAAGTATGGGCGTTGGACAGCTTTGGACAAGCAAGTTTGGATGCTGGATACATACAAGGCGGAAGCGTTTTAGAGACGGTTTCCACAAGACCATTTGATTCAAGAACTGATTATTCGTGGGATAGAGCTATTTATGACTATGTATGGGCGGATAAAGAACGCGGACTGGAAGGGCTAGGGCATATTTTGCATCTTTTGGAAGACGCGTCGGTGCCTGACCATACAAGAAATGACGCTCATCCTCCAATTTTAGATTTTGGGAGTCCTTATGAATTTTGGACAAAACGCTTTACCGACAAAACCACTGATGGATTGGCACTATCAATTTTTAATGAAAATTTAAAACCCAACACATATAAAATACTTCAGGAACCATTTTATTCTTTAGCCAAATATTCTAATGAGAATTTTTTTAGTAAAGACACTATTTTTGATAAAGAATACACAAATCCCACAATTGATTCTATACAAGTAGAAAAATTAAGCAATCAAAAGAATTACAAATTTGGATATAAGGTAGTTGGTATAGATAAATACAGAATAGTTCGTATAGAAAAATTGCTCGGCGATTCGTCTGACAATTATTCATTATTGGATAAAGATAATTTAATTCTCAACGATTACTGGGTGCGCTTATCCAAACAAGCTGTTTTGCACGGGACCGGAGTAATAAAATTATTTTTAGAAGAAGCGGAGAAAGAGAGAACAAGCAAAATGCGACTTTCACGCAACAAATCACTATTGGATAAGATTTCGTCGTCAGTTAGCTCTTGGTTTAATGATAACGATGCGTCATTATCACTGATTGCTGGTCTGCCATCTGGAGCGTTTGATATATCTACTCCGTCATTGAATATTTCTGGCAACGCACTGCAAACGCCACAACAAACAACAACACAAAACACCTCATTAAATATAAGTAATTTATCAACTACAAATCAGCTTGACATTGCCACTTTTAATAATAATACTTCGGATGTTCAGCAAATTATTTTTGACGCGCAATCGCAAAATATTTTGGATAATTCAACTGTTTCTGATCAATCATTTTCAGTGTCGCCTGGTTTTGGAGGAGGAGAGACTCAACAAAATAAATCACAAGAAACAACAGACAACACTTTGCAAGAGCTAACTACTTCGGGCGCGTCAGATCAAGGCGCAAGTTCAGAATCAGAGAATATTCAAATTGAAACTGCGCCGCCAGATAACACGCCACCATCCGCACCCATAATTTTAGAACCGATAGACAGCACAATTTTTACAAAAACCGATATTCTTTTCCGTGGCACAGCAGAGCCTTTAAGCATAATTTCTCAAAATTTAAATTTAGATACCGCAAGCACAAACGCTAGTGGCACATGGGAATTAAAATTGTCAATTGAAAAACAAGGCACAAGTACAATTGAATTTTATTCAAATGATTTAGCCGGGAATACATCATCAAGCACTCCCATAATTATTTTTGTAGATTCAGAAGCACCAGATATTTTGTTGTCAGCAACTCAATGCGGCAAATCGATTTCTCCAGATTCGTGTTTGGTTGCCACATCCACAATTGCATTGGAATGGTCCTCGTCTGCGCCAGATGTAAATCATTTCGAAATTATTTGTATATTTAATGGAGCGCAGTGTGAAAATTTTAATTTTGCAAATACAAACGCGACCTCTACAATTTATATTAGTAAGCAAGGCGATGGTAAATATGAATTTCGAGCTAAAACGTTTGATAAATTAGGAAATGTTAGTGACGAAGCAGTACAAGAAATTTATATATCAAATAGCCCCGTGATTATAAATGAAATCGCATGGGCAGGAAGCTCTGCAAATAGCGCCGATGAGTGGATAGAGCTTTACAATAGAACAGATAAAGCTGTATCGCTTGATGGCTGGGTGCTATACACAAAAACAAACGCGCCGTATATTCAGCTTTTTGGCACAATTGCGCCACATTCATATTATTTGATGGAGCGCGCAGATGATAATGCTGTAAGCGACATAACAGCAGATTTAATATATGGGAACGATGGCGCAAGCTGGGCGCTTAATAATTCATCAGAATCAGTAGTTTTGGCTTACGCATCTACAACAATTGATGAGACACCTGTTTGTTATCGTGGAAATCAATGGTGTGGTGGCTCCGCGTCCTATCTTTATCAGAGCATGGAGCGTGTAGATTCGGATATTGTTGGTACAGTAGTTACAAATTGGAAAAGTTCTATGGACGAATTTATTAAAAATGGAAAAGATGCGGCAGGCAAAGCACTCAACGCAACACCAAAAGCAAGAAATAGCGCGAATTATTTAGTAAGTCAAAATGGTTCTCTTACATCTGATAAAACACTTGTAAAACGCAATTCGCCATATTTAATAGGTCGCAGTGGTTTAACACTGGAAACAGGAAAGACGTTTACTATAGAGCCCGGTGTCGTCATAAAATTTGTATCATCAAATGAGCCGACATTTTATGTAAAAGGGACTATCAAGTTACTTGGAACTACCGAAGACCCTGTTGTTTTTACTTCATTTTACGACGATGAATATGGAGGAGATATGAACGGCGATGGTATATGCGATAAAACAAACGCGTCTTCAACTGCGGCATGTCCCTTTGCTGGCTCGTGGCGACGTATTCATTTGTTCTCTTCAAGCGTTGGATCGGAATTCGACAATACAATTATTAGATATGGCGGGCGATGGTTCAATGATGGTTCGCCAAGATCTATGGTAGCTGTTGAAAAAACAGACGTAATCATACGCAATTCTACCTTCGAATATTCGTATAAATATGGTTTACAGCTTTTTGGTGGAGGAGGATTGATTGAAAACAATGTATTTCAAAATAATAATGTTGATGTAGATTCTGCGGGATTGATAGCAACTGGAGGCGCCACAATTCGAGGCAACACATTTAATAACAATTATATTGGTCTTGCTTTGCAAAGTAGTACCGCGACAGTAGAAAATAATATATTTAATAACAATAAATCGTATGCGGTGGATGTTTCTAGTGGGCTCGCGTCATTTGTAGGCAACGGAGGAGGCGGCAATGGCAAGAACGGAATTATAATAAGAGGTCAGTTAAACGCAACAACATCGCCATTCGTGATGCATAAAAATGAATTGCCATATTTAATTGGATCTGGAGTATATGAGACATTAGAAATACCAAACAAATCAATTGTAGATGTGGATGCTGGTGTTTTTTTCAAATCGCAAACCGATGGGATTATTAGAGTAAATGGCGTTTTAAATATAAATGGAAATTCAAAAGAAAGTGTTGTTTTTGGGCCGTTGCGTGATGACGAATCAGCATCTGATTGGTGGCGTGGGATTAATGTAGGAAAAACAGGCTTACTCAATGGAAAAGGATTTACTGTGCGACGCGCTGGCGTTGGATGTCCGTGGGGGACAGCTTGCGCTGGAATTGTAGTTGATGAAGGAAAAATAAATATAGAAAACGCGCGATTTGATAATAATTATACGACAGGCGTGCGACTTTACAAAAGCGTCGGGTCAACATTATCTGATGTGGAATTTATCAATCACAATGAGCCGACACTTCCAGCAAATGACGCATTACGTGTGATTGGCCTCTCAATTATTAATTCAGATATTGGTTTAGGCGTGCTTTCATTTTCAAACAACACGCTCGGCGCGTATTCAACAAATTCTACAATTAGTCATATTGATTCGTATTCAGTAGATTTTTCAGGAAATATTGTAAATTCCCTTCCACCAGATTTGTTTTAATGCAATAGTCTACTTCTCTGTAAAAATATATTTGTATTTACGTATAACGAATGAAAATAAAAAACTCACCTTCGCATAATTGCGTCGGTGATTTTTACTTACTTTATTTTTAACTATTTAAAAATTTAAGTGAGTGCGGAATATCCGCGGCATATTACAGATAGTTCCTTGGTTTGTCTTGCCAGTATTATCAGGAAGATATGATGCCATGCATAATTGCTCATATCCGCCTGTATTGTGTATGCATTTAACAGAAAAGCATATCAAGGTTTCGCTACCCATAAATTGATAAAAAAGAACTTTGGCTTCAACAGGTTCTTTCAAAACTTCTTTGCCATTACTATCTCGTCCATAACATTGCATAGGAAATTCCTGCGAAATATATCTCCCTCTTGCCATTATCTCACCTCTCCCTTGTCTTATTAATAAGGCTTACGAAATTTTATTTTGAGTTCTCCTGGTAATCCACCATGATGGATGTTGAAGATATTTTCAGCTGAAATTACGCATCTTATTACCGTAGTTGTTAATGGCGCGGCCGCACTATGATTCCATGCGGTAATTTCCACTGTTTCACTAGGATGAAAATTTGTTTGGATTGAATTAAATTGATCCAAATCGACCCAAAACGATACCATCATACCAGTTTTCCACACTTTCTTTTTAGAAGGTATCACAAACAATTAAAAAATACAACAGTTTTGGAAACTACATATTAATATAAAAGTTGACTTTTTGGTAAAAATAAAATATAGTTTCTTAAGATTGAAAAAAGCAAGGTTGAATCATGCACAAGTTGCGATATAGACAAAACTCCATTTTGTTGGGTATATTTTTTCTTTTTTCTGTTGGGTGTGGAGAAAATCAATCAATTGTTGGGCCACCCGCGCCATCAAGAAAGTTGCTGGACCGAATAAGTAGAGAAGAGCAAGAAGAGCCAAATATAAAATCTACAAAATACGCGCTTCTTATTAATGGATCAGCAGAAACTCGTTTTTTTGCTGATATATCTGTCGCTTATCAGATATTGCTAGAAAACGATTTCAAACGCGAAGATATTTATATTTTAGATGCTGAAGAAAACGACTGGTATTGGTATCCAATTGATGGAATGGCAAATCAAATAAATTTGTTTGTGGCGCTCAATTATCTAAAGAAAAAAGCAACAAGACAAGACATGTTATTTGTTTATGTTGTCGATCATGGCGGTAAAATTTCAAAAAAAATTACCAATGAAACAGCCACACAAAATATCAGCTTATCAACTCTTCATCTTGTAGATTACAGTATTGATCAGAATGAATTTGCTCGGTATTTGGAGGGGCTTAAAACACAAATTGCAATATTTATATTTGATATGTGTTATTCAGGAGGATTTGCGGAAGAAGTTGGAAGACACAACATTGTGGCTATTTCAGGAACACAGGCTGATAAAGTAGGGCGTTCAAGAAAGTACGACTCTTTTGTTGGTTCTTTTATGTTGGCGTTTCGTAATATTAATGAGTCCGATTTAAACAGCGATGGCAAAGTGAGTATTTATGAAGCATTTGAATACGCAAAAAAGAAGCATAGCTTTACAAGAAATAAGAAGCAGGTTCCTTTTATTCAAGGAAACATAGATCCTCAACAGATATTTCTCAAGTAATTTAGTCAAAATTTATATACAAATCCCGTCTATTTTTGGCGGGATTTTTTGATATGGATTTTTTTTGCTCTTCATTATATACTAATTTCTATGACTATCATTGGAATGCGAAAAGTGAGTTATACGATATCTGGCGTATTGGTTGGCTTTAGCATTTTAGCTCTTCTTATTTGGGGGCTCAAGTTTGGCATTGATTTTACTGGAGGGTCTTTGATGGAAATAGAGTTCCAGGGCACTCGCCCTGATCAAAATGTTATTGTTCAGGCACTGAATTCTGTTGATATTTCAAACGCCATTGTTCAACCAACAGGAGAAAATGGACTATTTTTACGCTTGGCCAATATCAGCGAAGAAAAACATCAAGAAGCGCTCGTGGCGCTAACAAGGCTTGGAATAAAATTTACTGAAAAGAAATTTGATTCAATAGGTCCTACAATAGGAGCAGAATTGAAGCGTAATTCAATGTGGGCACTCTCAATTGTGCTCATTATGATTGTTCTTTATATTTCTTGGGCATTTCGGCAAATCTCTCGTCCTATGGCGTCTTGGAAGTATGGTGTTTCCGCTGTTATAGCTCTTTTTCATGATGTGTTTATACCGCTGGGTATATTTGCGTATCTAGGACATTATTATGATGTTGAAATAGACACTTTGTTTATAACGGCAATTCTTACGGTGCTCGGGTTTTCTGTACACGATACAATTGTTGTATTTGATAGAATACGCGAAAATTTGAGAAAATTGGGCAGAAGATTTGATTTTGAGGAAGTGGTAGAACAAAGTATAAAACAAACAATCACGCGTTCTATAAATACTTCAATGACTGTGTTTTTTGTGATGACTTTGTTATTTTTCTTTGGTGGTGTTGCGACTAAATTTTTCGCGCTCACATTGTTGATTGGCGTTTTCTTTGGCACATATTCTTCGATTTTCATCGCCAGCGCCCTTTTGGTGACTTGGTACAAGCATTCTCTAAAACGAGTATAAAATTGCTGTTAGTGATCTGTTCTTGACAAATATAAATATATTTTCTATATTTCAAGGCAGATCTGGTCGTTTTTGAATGGCCAGAAGAAAGGAGACTATTTATGTTTTTTGTGTACATATCCGGAATGTTTGTGGCACTTGCTGGTTTTTGTATCCTGATTCAAGTAATTATGGACAGTAAAAAAATAGATAATTCTGAAGTAAGTCTGTTGTGGGGGTTTGCATTCGGTTTCATTTCACTAAGTTTCTTGATAATAGCAGGCATTGTCAGCTTAATTGCCAATTCGAATCAGATTTATGATGGCAAAAATATTGCTAAGATTACTCAATTCGAAACTGTGTACCAAAAACGAGCGGACAATCTTACCGGCAAATTTGCTCATTATCTCGCGGAAGTATATCCAGACCACGAAAAGGATATTTTCAATAAAGTAAAGCCGGGAGACGTTGATATCTATTTAGCCAAATACCCTGAATTGCAAGCATCAAAAACTATTACAGAACTTGTCGGGCAGATTCGATCTCTGAACGACGATGTGTACAAGCAGCAGCTTGCGCGGGCGGAAACTTTGCGCGATATGTCTTATCGATTAGCAAATCCATGGCTTATTAGGCGATTTATTCCGGAAGCTCAGGCTGAACAGACAGAAAAATAAACGAATAAACATACGCTCGGCAAATGTCGAGCTTTTTTGTATGATAATTCTCTCAAAATAGCACAAAAAAACCACCAAGTCAGCTTGGTGGTGGAATGGCGCATTATTTTTTTTGCGCTTGTTTTTATACTATTACCCCATTATGGTAGCGGTTCAAATTGCATCGGTTGGTGTCTGCGTAAAGATTTTTTGAATCTTTTCAATGGCATTGTTGCTATTTTGCGCCAATACGCTGGAAACAGTCAAAGACATTGGCAATACATCAACCCAACTGACTTTTACCTCAAACAGTTGTTTTGGAGCTCGCTGTTCAATCTCGGCAACAATTGCTTCGGCTCTGTCGCACACAAAATTGTGTCGTACTAGAGCGGTTGCTTTTTCTGGTTGTACGATTTGAAAAAATAAATCCCACATGCGATCCAAATGTGCCATGTTTATATTTTCAATGGGTAATCGACAACCCGCTTTCCTTAAAATCACGGTTTTTTCTGCCAAACACGCGTCGTACAACATTTCTGTGACGCTTGGCTGTAAAATTGGCATAGGTATCAAAATACTCGGCGCGGCAATAATATCTGGATCTGCATTGAGCGACTTTAGAACAATTAGATCGCGGTACGGATTATTTTTGTCCTTTATCCACAAAGTCTCCCAATTATTATGATGTGCTACACACTCAATGAGAAGACGAATAAATGTTGTATTTGCAAGATTATATTGTCGTGTTCCACGCGCAACATGATGAATAATGCTCAGTACAAAGATTTCCCAGCCTGTTAAAGTGCTCATTTCTGTCCCTTTCTTGTCTGTTGCCACAGATATTTCATATCTGGTGGCGTGGTGGCACAAAATTTACCTTTGAAGCCGAACACCTATAAAATGACAGCATATGAACGAATA
>CAYIWH010000003.1:0-44549 GCA_964367075.1 uncultured Candidatus Saccharibacteria bacterium
TCGAATAAAATCATTATTTGTAAACAATACAATTGTACGCAAAAACATCTCAGATTATATTCCCAGAGATTTTAACAACATTCGTATGATGCGACAAACAATTTCTATAAAAGATTTTGAAAAATACCTTGATACATATAATACCAAATATATTATTTATAAGACAAGTGATCGCAATTCGCTTTACAACAAAATAAATGGGAGCATAGTCTTCGAATCCATAGAATATACGATTAAACAACGATAATCATTTATTTTTATCGATTTGAAACAATGTTTTGAGCCAACCGTTGTATTTAATAGCTCATTAAGGCAATAATAAAACAATTTAATATATGAAAGGAATTATTTTGGCAGGTGGCAAGGGCACGCGATTACATCCAATAACAATAGGCATTAGCAAACAATTAATGCCTATTTATGATAAACCGATGATTTATTATCCGTTATCTGTGTTAATGTTGGCTGGTATTACTGATATTTTAGTTATTACTACTTCATTTGATGCTCAGGCGTTTAAGCGGCTTTTGGGAGATGGCCAAAAATTGGGATGTCGATTTCAATATGCTGTTCAAGAAAAACCAAATGGAATAGCCGAGACATTTGTAATAGGAGAGACATTTATCGGCAATAACTCTGTAGCATTAATTTTGGGAGATAATATTTTTTATGGCGACGGCTTGCGCGATATGTTAAAGCGATGTGTGAATCCAAATGGCGGCATAGTTTTTGCATATCATGTTTCAGATCCCAATCGTTATGGAGTTTTGGAACTTGATAAAAATGGCAATGTGCTTTCTGTTGAAGAAAAACCAAAACATCCTAAATCAAATTTTGCGGTAACCGGACTTTATTTTTATGACAATTTTGTAGTTTCTGTTGCAAAAAAACTTAAACCAAGCAAGCGCGGAGAATATGAAATAACCGATATTAATAATTATTATTTGAAGAAAGGGTTATTAAAAGCAGAAACTCTTTGCCGTGGCAACGCTTGGTTAGATACAGGCACATTTTCATCTCTTATAGATGCAAGTCAATTTATTCATGTTATGGAAAAGCGCCAAGGATTGCGCATTGGTTGTATTGAAGAGGTAGCATATCGTATGGGATATATAAATAAAAAACAATTGCAAGGATTAGCAAAGCCACTTTTAAAAAGTGGATACGGCACATATTTGATGAGTGTGGCAGACGAGGATTTGTTGTATTCGCTGGACTAAAAGCCTATTTTTGAGCATAATATATTATATTATGATTTCTGTAGTGATACCTGTATATAACGAAGAAAAAAATGTTAAACCGCTCCACAATGAGCTTATTTCTATTTTTGACACACTAAATCTACCATTTGAAATTATTTTCATTAATGATGGATCTATTGATGGGACTCTCGATGGATTAAAACAACTGCATCCTGTGCGTATTATTAATTTCCAAAAATGTTTTGGACAAACTGCCGCGTTTAATGCTGGATTTAAAGCGGCGAAAGGAAAAACTATTATAACTATGGATGGTGATATGCAAAATGATCCACACGACATACCAAGGCTTTTAGAAAAATTCAACGAAGGATACGATGTGGTATGTGGATGGCGGAACAAACGAAAAGATGTTTTTATGAAAAGATTTTTTTCTCGTGGAGCACGGGTAATTCGTAGAATTCTGTTGGAAGACAATTTGCACGATGCCGGATGTTCACTACGAGTATACAAGAAAGATGCTCTGGAGAATCTTGATATTTATGGTGAGATGCACCGATTTATAGCGCCAATACTTGTATTGCGTGGGTTTAAAGTAACTGAGGTTAAAATAAATCATCGGCCACGGATACACGGAACAACAAAATACGATTGGAAGCGAGCAATAAAGGGATTCGTCGATATGGTAAATCTATGGTTTTTATACAAATATCGCGCACGCCCATTGCACCTGTTTGGTGGACTTGGAATATTGATAGGAGGCGCAGGAACTTTTCTTTCTATTTTCTTTTTCATTGAGCGTGTATTATTTGCCATTCCGCTTGCAGGAAGGACGCTCCCAATGGCTTCTTTATTTTTGGTTTTATTTGGCATGCAACTTTTTATTATGGGGCTTTTGGCGGATATTATGATGCGCAATTACTATAATACTTCCAAAGAAAAAAGTTATTTTATTCGTGATAGCTTTGAAAATCAATGAAAGAAAAAATTGTACGCATTGCTAACCACCCGTTTTTAAAATACTCATGGGTTGGCGGCTTGTTTAGTATTCTCAATATTGTTTTTGTTTGGCTTTTAATTGATATTTTTCATTTTTCTACACTTATTAGCACTACATTTGTTGTGGGATGTCTATTTGTAGCTAAATATTTTGCTTATAAATTAACAGGATTTATTGGTTAATTATTATGCAAAAACTTTCTATAATTATTCCCGCATACAACGAAAAAAATACTATTGAAGAGATTATCAGACGGATTAAAGCAGTTGAGCTTATCGGTATTGAAAAAGAAATTATTGTCGTAGACGATGGCTCCAAAGATGGCACCAGAGAAATTCTAAAAAACATTTCCGGCATTCGTTATATTTTTCATGAAAAAAATCTAGGGAAGGGAGGAGCGGTAAAAACTGGATTCTACAATGCAACAGGCGACGTTTTGCTTATTCAAGATGCTGATTTGGAATATGACCCACAAGATTACAAGGAGTTGCTAGTACCAATTTTTAATGGCGAAGCCGAAGTAGTGTACGGGTCTCGTTTTATTACAGGTAAGCCACACAGAGTTTTCAATTTTCATCATTACATGGCAAATATATTTTTAACATTCATATCAAATGTTTTTACAAATTTGAATATTTCTGACATGGAGACGTGTTATAAACTTTTTCGCAAAGAAGTGGTGGATAGTTTTAAAGATAAATTGGAGTCAAAGCGCTTCGGTATCGAGCCGGAGCTTACTGCGCGCGTGGCACATGGAAAATGGAGAGTGTACGAGGTTGGTATTTCATATTATGGCCGGACATATGATCAGGGCAAAAAAATCGGTTGGAAGGACGGCTTTGCCGCGCTATGGCATATTGTACGGTTTAACTTGTTTCGCTAATTTGCTTCGTATGAAACCGAAACTATGTTATGTGTTGCCGGATGTGGGCGCGGATACGCATTTTTCTTATAATGTTGATTTTGTGGGATACATCAGAGACCAATTTGATGTTTTTTTTGTTCTAGAAAAAGGTAAGGCGCCATCCGTACAAGGTGTGCGGATACACGCTCAACGGTATCGGTTTTTTCCCGCAAGGTATCTGGAGAATGTTGTCATTTTAATACGAGCTCGATTATCCGGATATACGGATTTTTATGTGCATTATTCATTTTTATCCGCGCTGAACGCATCTATGATCACGGCACTTTTCGGCGGACGAGTATATTATTGGAACGCGGGGCTACCCTGGAACTATCCGCAAAATTTTTTGCGCCGAGCATTTGAACGAGTGGTATATTATGCGGTGGATTATGTGGTAACCGGTACCGATGGTTTGGCGCGACAATATGCCGCGCGATATCATATTGCGCGCAACAAGATCAAAGTGATACCCAACTGGATAGACACAAAAAAGTTCGCATCCGCGGTTTCTCGGTTTCGATCCGAAAAAGATGCAATAAAAAAAGATATGAATATAGCGCTGGACGAAAAGATCGTTTTATTTGTACACCGGCTTTCGCATCGCAAAGGGGCGCACTATTTGCCGGAAATAGTACAGACATTATCGGATGAAAAAATAGTATTTATCATTATTGGCGGCGGATCTGACCGCAAACAAATAGAATCGGAATTTGCCGCGCGCAACGTGAGTGATCGCGTGCGTATGCCGGGATGGATGCCAGCATCCGATCTACCGAAATATTTTGCGATTTCCGATGTGTTTATCATGCCGTCCGATGAAGAAGGTTTCCCGCATGTACTGTTGGAATCAATGGCCGCCCCCGTGTCGCTGGTGGCATACAAAGTGGGCGGAGTAGAGGAACTGTTGTCCGTAGATATGCGAAAATATGCGATAACATCAGGGGATCAGCGATCATTCATCAAGACCGTCAGAGAACTTATCCATATGCCGGCAGCGGATTTGGAGGCGCTCGCGCGCAAGGAACAGGCATGTGTGCAACAATATGATATCGCAAGAGTTATACATATGTTCTCAGACCTATTTATATGAACGCATTTACGCAAAAATATGGTACGCGCGTGATGTGGCTTTTGATCGCGGTCTTTGTCGCGTCTCTTTCATATTCATTTTATTTTAAAGCGCGTGTTGAGGTGGACGCGCGCGCGTATGACCGCATCGCGTGGAATATCGTCCAGGGTAATGGATACCGTGAGATGACGGATGGTCCGCTACAGGAGGACAATGCGATTTTGCGAGTCGGCCCTGGATATGAGTTATTTCTGGCACTTATATATTTTATTTTTGGACATCACTATGCGGCGGTGTGGATTGCGCATGCGTTCTTAAGTACCGCCTCCGCATTTTTGGTATTTCTTCTGGCGCGCAAGATATTTTCAAGCGACCCCGCGCGCGATACGATGGCACTGATCGCGTCTGCCTTGATCGGCTTATCCCCGGACATTATTACGGTCAACGGATTGTTGCTTACCGAGACGCTCGGCGTTTTTTTGATCATCTTGTGCGCGTATTTGTTTTTTAAATATTTTGTATCTGAGATAAGGAGCGGATGGCAAATTTTTTATGTGGGGATTGTGCTTGCGTTTGCTATCATGGTACGCACTCCCGCCGCATTTTTATTGTTTCCGATATTATTTTGCATATATCAGCGAGGGACAAAAAAACAAGCGGCAATATTTTTGTGTACGATCGCGTTAGTTTTTATGCCGTGGATCATTCGCAATTTCAACGTGTATCGTACATTTGTGCCTACCAATCTAGCCTACGGTATCGATCTGCTATCTGGCAATCATAAGGGGGCGACCGGCGAGCTTGAGCCATATATGCAAAACGGTCTTTATCTGGAGGAATTCGGTATCGTACGAGGGAGTAAATTGCTGACGCTGGAGGCGCTGCGGTTCATCTCCGCGAATCCTTTGGAATTCATAAAGCTAACCATATATCGTCTATCCATATATTTCAGCTTATCACGCCCAACCGGCTTTTGGTTTCATCTAGGGGCTACCGGAAAAACGATCACGATAATCCTATCCGCTCTATATTCGATATTTTTGTTCGTATTCGGTTTTTTTGGATTGTATGCGTCTCAAAAATTGTCGGATGCCGACCGGCGAAAGGCAAGGTATCTCGCGGCGATGCTTATCATGATGCCGCTTGCGGTGATCGGTATTATCGTGGAGACGCGCTATCGCTTTTTGTCGTACCCGTTCTTTGCGATATTCGCGGGATACGGTGCTGTCATTGCGTGGCGCAAAGAGATATTGAGATCGTTGGTCGTGATCGCATTGATGTTGTTTGCTAATACTGCGTTTGACGCGATTCGCAGCATGGATAAGATCATCGAACATATCCGCGCGCTCTAATGCTATAATGTAACAATATGTTGGGACGAATAAAGAATACTTTTGGCAATTCGTGGATGTGGCTTATCGCTCTGTTGTTCGCGGCGTTGATATATCGGCTTGGCGCTCTTTGGTTTGCGTTGCCGTATGCGAATGTATTTGGCGACGAATTACCACATACAATCGCCGCATTCAATTTGCTAGAAAAAAAGACAATCATCGCAAGCTTCCCGTTCTATTATTTACCGCCATTGATGGCATATATTCTTGCGCCGATTTTTGCACTGATCGGAGTGGTTGGTATTGCAATCGGGTCATTTGCGGATCTCGCGGCGTTCAAGGGTTTTGTGCTTTTGTATCGCGAATATTTTTTAGCCGTATCACGCGTGATTTCAGCGCTTTTTGGCGTTGCTACGATACCGGTACTTTTTTTACTTACACGGAAGCTTTTTAATAGCACGGTTGCATGGATCGCAATCATTTTATTCGCGTTCGATTTTTGGAATATTCATGAGGCACAGATAGGACACATCTGGTCGCCGATGATATTTTTTATGGTCGCGTCGTTCTATTATTTTTATGTAGTATACGAGAGTGGCGCGCGAAAGAGCGACCATGTAATGTCGGGGTTATTGATGGGGCTCGGATACGGTATGGGGCAGATACCGATCATTTTGTATGTATGGTATGCGTTGGCGTACGCACTGTCTAAAATAAAAAATAATAAGAACTTTATTTTTGGTTCCGCGATCTTTGCGGCCTTGGTGGTCGCGTTCAGCGTTTTAAATACGGAGACATTTATTAATCATTTTTCTTCCTCGATACAATCTATCGCGAAACTATTCGGATATAAGTTTGCTTCGTTGCCGTACGCACCCAAGATAGCCCGTTTTTCGCTTGCCAATAATTGGCATGTCATAACATGGGCATTTTTCAATAACAATCCGTTCACGGCCGTGCTCGGCGCGATGGGATTGGCGCTCATCGCGTGCAAAAAGCGCGTTCAATATACGACCACGGTCGTGGTCGGTTTTCCGATATTTTATTTGGCGTTGTTCTCGTTTGTTTTTTATAGTTTTACGTATCGTTATATCATGCCAGCTCTATTATTTTTTATTATCGGCGAAGCCTATTTTATATACGTCATATCTCAATATGTTGAGCGCGGTCGCCGGATAACATTGGTAGTGCTGGCCGGTATTGTTCTTAGCTATTCAATTGCTCTCGATACGCTTTATTTTACGGCATTGCAAAAGCCGTATACAGAAAGCTCGGCTATTGAGTGGATATATAAGAACATACCAGAAAGATCCAAGATTGTTTCTGGCGCGTATATCACTCCTAATAAAGCAGCTATAGATTTTTTGCGCAGTCACAGTGGTTGGGCGGATTCACGCAAGATGTATCTTGCAAGTTTGCCGGACGCGCAATATCCTCATCCTGATTATTTTGTCATTGAATCGAATTTGCTGGATATTACAAAGCTGACAGCACAGGAACGCGAAGTTGATTATTTGTATATACGGTATTACAATCGTGATCATTTGGCGGAAAATCATTTGGAATTGTTTCCCGACCGAAAACTTGTAGTCTCATTTTATCCGAAAGAAACCGTAGAGGATATATCAAATCCGTTCAACATGGACGCGCGCGGATCATTGTTGGAATATTTTTGGTCGCTTGAAGCGCTCGGACCTTACACGGAGATCTACCGGATCGGAAAATAACTATTTATATTCAAGCATATGGATCGTAGGCCCGTTGGCATTCATGATGAACAGATTTTTCAGATCTCCGATAGTACCCTCCGTCAGATCATATCCGTAGATATCAACACCTTGAAATGTTTTTATGTTTGTGCCTGTTGTTCGTAAACGACCCCGCGCATAGTTTTTTACAGCGTCTTTACTTATATTGTCATCGCTCAATAGCACAAATCGATATTGATGTTGCGCGCGATATGTCTCTATTGTTTTATAAAATATATCCGCGGCACCGCTGACATTATACAAATTAAGCGCGTGAAATACTGGATATGATACATCGGTTGGTAGCGCGCGCTCGGATCTATCCGCGCCACGCAATGATGACGATTGTATTTGTTCCTGCTCGTTGATCGCGTCCGGCGTAGATGAAAGACGTGTGAGCGATGCCATTGTCATGATCTTTGTGTTTGGCGCGATTGCTTGTTCTATCCATTGTCTGGCTTGCGCGCGCGTATCATTTTTCAGCAAAACTCTGTCCACTTGTACCGCCTGTGCGAGCATGATGGAAAAGGAGATCGCGCCCAGTGTACATATTAGATTTTTTGATATGCGTGTGGTTGTTTTCTCTCGCAACCAATACAGCGCATAGCCTGCTAAAAGCGTGAAAATAGGATATAGATAAACCACAAAACGGTCTCCCGTATGAAATGTTACGAAAAATGACAAGATATAGGCGTTTATGAACAAGAAAAAGGTCCAAAATAGCGCGCTCCGGTTGAATATCAATATCGCAAGTCCGATCAACGACCACATCAACAAGATCGGGTCGTTGTACGCAAACGGCTTGATAAATGATCCATATGTTTCAAAAAGACGACCCAAGGTTTTTGGTATAGCCAGAGAGTTTGTTTTGGTGAAGAAGAGGCCAGCCGGAAAAAGAATATATGAGAACAATGCCAATCCGACAAATATCATCGCCGAGATCCACAGCGTTTTATTTTTTAATATCCCAAGTATTTTTTTGCCCTCATAAATAAATATATACAAGACCATGAATATCGGTATGAATATCGCGGCAGAACTGAATCCGAAAGCAATGCCGGCAATGACGGAGGATGTATAGTATCGTTTAGAGTCGCTCCAATCGAGCCGAGTCAGAGTATATATCGCACACGTCAACAATAAGACAGCATACGTCCAATCACGTCCCCAGTGGGACAGCAGGATATGCATGGTTGATAGCGATAAAAATCCCGCAGAGAGCAAGGCCGCCATATCATCATGGAACAAATTTTTGGCGACACGGTACATTATCCACACGGTCAGTATGCCGGCTATAGCGCTCGAGATCCGTGCGGCTATAAAAAAAGCGGACAGATCAAGTAATAAATATTGTGAAAATTGCATTGTGGATTCCGCAAACAAAACAAACTTTACTGCTAAAATTATTAAAAATGGAAGTATATATAAATACGCCAAATACGGAGGGAAATAAGATATTTTTTCAAATTCAGCAGAATATAAAGCTGGAATAAGTGTTTTTAATTCGATCATCTTAAGCGCCGAAAGTACGAACGGCGGCTCATCTCCCACGAGCCACAATGGCAGGCCATAGGTAATACCTATGACGCGCAGCGCAAGTCCGAGTAGAAGAATGATCATGAGAATTTTATTTGTCTTTGTACTCATCGATGCACCATTATTGTATGATCTTTCTGTTCTCTAGGCAACCAAAGTGCTTTGCTATATTATTGGTATATTATGCGAGATATCGTACTGATACCAACATACAATGAAAAGGAAAATATCCACGCTTTGATAAAAGATATTTTTGTAATCGCGCCAGATATTTTTGTACGTGTGGTTGATGATAATTCTCCGGACGGCACAGCGAATATCGTGCAAGAGCTGATGAACACATATCCAAATCTTTCGATCATGAGACGTGCTGGCAAGGAAGGACTTGGTATCGCGTACATCGATGCGTTCCGCGCGGTGCTTGCGGAATCGAACATCAGGTCGCTCACTATGATGGATGCCGATTTTTCACATGATCCGAAATATTTGCCGGAAATGTTGCGATCGATCGATAACAACGATTTAGTAGTCGGCGCTCGATATTTAGCTGGTGGCGGGACCGAGGGATGGGAATGGTATCGCAAGACGTTGAGCCGGTTCGGCAATTTGTACTGCCGGTTGATTACGCGGATCCCGGTACACGACTGTACTGGAGGGTTTAATTGCATTCGTACTGATATGTTGCGTAAGATCGATTTGGTGGCGCTGTCTCAATTTAAAGGGTATGCATTTATGATGGCGCTCAAATATCATTTGTGGCGCGCGCATGCGCGCATCGCGGAGATACCGATCATTTTTAAGAACCGCACGCTAGGTGTCTCTAAGATTTCTCAAAATATCGTTCGCGAAGGAATTCTTGCTCCATGGAGGATAATCATGCCACACTAAAAACATAGAAATTTCATGCATTTATTAACGTAATAGAGGTTTTTATTTTTTCTTGGCGATCACCAGCCACGAAATGGCATCTTGCGGGAAAAGCCAATCGGTAAGTAACGAGAATATATAAAAACCGACAGAGAGTGGGATATTCGCAATATGTCCCAATGCGTAGCGGGCGCGGCGTGGCAAGAAAGGAAACAGACGATACAAAAAGAGTGCGCTTTCTTCAGCGATGCGCGCGCCCAAAAATGAAAAGAGTCCGCCGAGCTTTTCCACGGTCGCGACCGTGTAATTTTTTTTCAATAATTCCTCAAGGCCGTACCGGGTAAATCTCCAATAATCCATCGGTTCATAATGGAGCGGCCAATGCATGGGTGTCGAAACCATAAATACGCCGTTGGGTTTTAATACCCGCAGGATTTCACGCAGAGCACCTTGCGTATCGGCGACATGTTCCAAAACCTCCAAGCATACCACGCTATCAAATGACGCATCTTCAAATGGAAGATGCAAGATATCTCCAGCGACATCGGGTTTGAGCGACGCGTCAGAATCTAGGCTTATGTATTCTGAAGTGTTAAAATATTGAGCAAAGGGCTTAAGACCGGCTCCGATGTCCAGCGTCTTGCCGGTGATATCATGTCCGTATTTTTTCATGGCATTGCGAAATTGCACTTTCGGGATAAAAAGGTAAGATTTGAGCAACAGGTCAAGATTTAATATTTTCGGTACATTCATATCAATAGAGTATCAAAGATGTCCAAAAAATTCCAATTATTAATAATTATTATTTTTATCGCAGGCACCGGATTACGCCTTGCTTCTTTTTCGTGGAACACCGTTGTGCACGGCGATGTTGGGCAATACGCGGTCGCGTCCGAAGCGCTTGCTCACGGGTGGAATTTTTTGATTGATGCCGCGACCGATAAGCCGCATTTTTATTCTCTGCAAAAAACTGGCGGTAGATTTTTGGAGCACAATCCTTTGTGGCCGTTTATTGGGGGCATATTTATGAAAATATCTGACCTTGACGGATATAAGACACTGAAAACGCTTTCTTTGATTAGTGGCATCGTGATCTTATATTTTGTTTTTTTGTTGGGGCGCAGGTTGGGTGGGGATCATGTCGCGATCTTATCTTTATTTTTTACGGCGTTCTCATATCTTTTGATCGATTATTCCGGCAATGGTTCGTTTTATATTTTTCAGGCTCTTTTATATCTTGTGTTTGTATTATTGATGGTAGACGCGGAACGTCCGCGCAACCAGATAGCGCTTAGCGCGGTGATGGGTATCGGTATATTGCTCAATCAACAGGCGCTTATATTGATCGCTGTATACGTTGTATATTGGCTGGTTGCAATATGCAGATCGCGCCGCGTTGCTACACTGGCGATCGCCTGGGGTCTTGCGATCCCGGCACTGTTTTATCTGCCGTGGGGGGTCCGCAACTATATGCTTTTTGGCACGCCATTTTCGATGGTTGATACCGCATATGTCTGGAACAAACTCGGAGTAGGTAGTATCGTGGAAAACAATATCATTTCTTTTCGCATCACATTACAGACATATGGTACGTTGTTGTGGCGTGAGATCACATTTTGGTTCCCGCACAATCTATATTTTTTAAATCGCCAATTTTTTGTTTTGGCTCCCGTTGTGTACATAGCGACGCTATTTGCCGCGGCGCGTATGTTATTTAAGGATTTGCGGGAGCAAATGCGTCATTTGCTGCCGCTCGCGTTAGTTTTAGGGGCTCATATCGCTCTGTCATCCGCGTGGCCAATCGCAAAATTCCGCTATATCGCGCCGGCATTACCGCTCATATTCATTTTAGGGAGTTATTATATGATACATATGATTTTGGGCGCCCGATTGAGACGTTTTGCCGTAGTAGCAAGTATGATTGGTATCGTTGTTGTATCTTTGCTAACATACGTCTCAACGCCGACGCATACATATTATTATGGCGGATCGATTACGACGGATAATTTTGGAAAAAACGGCGAGGTAGAATTTTTAAAAAGTTTAAATAATCCGGAAGAATAAATGTTCGATCCGAAATATAAAATATATATATATGCGATTATCTGGATCTTTATGATATTTACGTTCATTGAGGGCGTTATGTTGCGTTGGTCATTTCATTTCTATGGTTTCTAAAATAGAACAATTTCTTTCGCGGTGGTGGGGGATGGCGATCGTATTGGGCATTCCGTGTGTCATTGTTTTGGCGACGCTTCTTTTTGGGCGCCAGGTATTCGGTAGCTTTATCGGCATCGAACAGCAGTTGCAATATACGTACTTTTATCAGGACGCGGTGATCCGCGGAGATTCTGCGCTATGGAATCCTTATAATTTTTCCGGCTTTCCGACGTTTGCTGATCTTAATATTGGATTCTTCTCTCCTCTTGTCTATCTCGGAAGTCTTTTTTTGAGTGTTCCTGCGCTTTACTATTGGATGACGTTAATGACTATGATCCTTTCCGGGTTATTTTCCGCACTTTTGATGCGCTCTTTTAATGTGTCTATATTGGGTCAATATATAGCGGGACTTATTTTTATATTTGTGACACGACAACAATGGCCCGATCTTACGGTGATGGAGTCTTTTATGCTGTTGCCGGGGATCTTGTGGCTACTACATGAGATTGCCCGATCGGAGCGCCGGAAAATAACTATGTTGGCGGGCACTCTTGGTGCAATGCTTGTTTTGCAGGGATGGCTTGGCGGGCATTG
The DNA here is from genome assembly GCA_964367075.1 of uncultured Candidatus Saccharibacteria bacterium. Classification (GTDB taxonomy): domain Bacteria; phylum Patescibacteriota; class Minisyncoccia; order UBA11713; family 2-01-FULL-45-33; genus CAYIWH01. The sequence continues at coordinate 12,409 of CAYIWH010000003.1, forward strand.
GCATTTTGTTCTCAACGCGCTTTTGGTCGGGGGATTATTTGCGGTGTATCTTTTTTGGATCCATCGTTCGTATCGCATCCTTGTTTCTTATGTCGTTATGGTGTTGATGGGTACTTTTTTTGGTTTATTTAAAATGATACCCGTGTTTGTCATGATGAGTCATTCCGCCAGGGCCGGAGGATTTGGAGAAACATTCATTAGTGGCGAGGGTTTTTCGCTCATGGGTTTATTTACATTGTTGTCTCCTTCATTTGCTCATCCGCTGTTTCAGTCTGACGCGGATTGGATCTATCTCGGACTGTTATCATTATTTTTGGCTGCCGGAGCGCTTACCTGGCGCTTACGCTCTCACAATGGTTTTTTTACGTACCTCATGGTTTTTTCGGCTCTCCTCGGCGTTCGTGGCTTGCCGTTTTTTGCGGTTTTACAACGAATCCCCCCGTTTACATTTACTCACTCCGCTGTTCGCTGGATCTACGTGGTAGGTTTTGCCATCGCGGTATTGGCTGGGTTTGGAATTGACCAAATAAAAAAGGGCACGGATATTCAGCGTTGGCGTGCTATTGCACGGAGATTTACTTTTACTTTTTTTATATTTACTGTGGCCAGTATCGCCGGAGCCATTGTTACGCGGTTGGCGCAAAGGCATGCACGAGAGCTTTTGTTCCTGGGTAATAAGTATTTTGAAAAATATTATTATCACGCATCGTCCCCGATCCCATTGGAAAGCTATCATGTGTACATAGCAAAAATGTTCAATCAGGCTCTCTCTCTTTTTAATATCGGAAATGACCAATTCTTTTTCGCTCTTATATTTATAGCCGTCAGTTCTTTCATTGTGTGGTTCTTTGCCAGTGGCTACATAACACCGCAAAACACGGCAATCGTGATATCGATCGTTCTTGTCGGAAATTTTATCGGAACGCATATTTTTTTTGGGGATAGGTTTGCACGGACTGTATATGAAAAGGATCCTGTGACTGTCTCTTTTCTAAAAAATAAGACGGCACAAAACAAGCCGGAAGATGATGTTGGCCGGGTTATCTCATTTCTTGACGGGCGCGTGGAAAGTGAAATACTCGAGAATATTTATGCGAACTCACCGCCTGCAGCGGAAAATTTTCAACTATACAGCGCAACACTGGTTCCTTCGCGCAACATAAAATACGGCATTACCAGCGCCGGATACAATGCTACGATCACAAATCTTTCCATGGCGCGTGCAGTCGGTTATATCGGAGGACAAGTACAAATCTCTGATGCGGGGACGGGTTTGCTCAGAAATCTTAATCTTTCCGTACAAGAAAAGTCGCGCCTTTTCACCCACCGCCGCCCCATTATCTCCCTCCTTGGTATCCGCTATATTACGAGCGCCTACGCGCTCGATGAGAAAGTATTTCCCAAAGTCTTTGAAACCACCGCAACCTCCTACAACATCCCCGTCTATATCTACGAGAACACAGAAGCACGGCCTCTGTACTACTTCACCCAAGAAACAGAGCTCTTAGACCTTCCTACCTCAACCACACCCCAAGAGCTCCAGACATTGATAGAGAAGACCAATAAGACCCATTCCATCACCCAAGAGGGCATTGCCCTCCAAGAACGTAAGAATGCCTCTTTAAAGCTCACCACCAATACTTCAAAACCACAGCTTCTCGTATTCTCCCAAAACAATCTTCCCGGATGGCGTGTGTTCATAGATGATCAGCGAGTACCGCTCCATACCTTTGCCACTGTTTATCAGGCAATAGTAGTGCCTCCAGGAACCCATGACATACGCTTTAAATATAGTTATTGGGAGATATGGAGGGAGTTTTTGAAAAAAAGATGACAAGCAATCTTGATATTTTTCTTTCAGTGGTGATTCCTGCATACAACGAAGAGCGACGTTTGCCACATACTCTTGTTTCAACGATTGATTACTTATCTCGGCAATCGTGGAACTATGAGATCATTGTTGTTTCTGATGGATCGTCTGATAATACCGTCAATATTGTAAAACAGTTCAAGCATGGCTACGAGAACATTATTATTTTGGATAACGAACAAAATCGCGGAAAAGGATATGCGGTGCGTCAGGGCATGATCGCGGCACGAGGGCATTTAAAGCTTTTTATGGACGCAGATAATGCCACGAAGATAAATGAAATAGAAAAATTGTTGCCGTTTGTGCCGACTCACGATGTTGTTATCGGATCCATTGGTGCATTGGGAGCGCATATGACACAAAGAGAAACGATATTTCGTATCATTGCGGGAAAACTCGGAAATCTTTTTATTCGGCTGCTTTTGATTCCGGGTATCTATGACACGCAGCGTGGGTTTAAGTTGTTTACTAAAAAAGCTGCGGATGAAATATTCCCTCGTCTCGTGGTTTCGCGATGGGGATTTGATGTGGAGGCGCTGGCACTTGCAAGGGCGTCTGGTTTTTTAATTAAAGAAATACCGATCATCTGGTCACATCAGCAAGAGAGTAAGGTCGGGATGTTGTCGTATGCAAACGTGTTGGTGGATGTTTTGCGAATTCGCTGGCGATTGTGGCAAGACCTTTATAATATAAAGCATTTATGATTTAATAGTTTGTATGGATGTACAAGATCGCTTGAAGTTAACAAAAGAGAATTTTACTCAATGGAACGAAGAAATGGTTAAGAAATACGGAACTATTTTAGAATCACAAACGCGCCATTCTAATGCGATAGTACGATATATTGAAGGATTGCGGGTACGATGGGTGGTGCGGTATGTAAATGCGAATGAAAATGATATCGCGCTTGATGTAGGATGTGGCGGTGGAAATATATTAGAAAAAATTAAAGCAGGGAAGCTTTACGGCATTGATTTGTCGGAGACTCTTTTGGTGGTCGCCAAAAAACGACTGGGCGACCGAGCTACACTGCTAAATGGTGACGCGGAAGATATGGCTAAACTTTTCCCAAACAAAAAGTTTAGTAAAATTTTTTCCAGCGAGGTTATTGAACATTTGCTTCGTCCAGAAGCAATGATTTCAGAAATATATAAACTTATTGATACGAACGGGATTGTTGTCATCTCGATCCCGAATGAAAAAGTTATAAAAGCAGTAAAACGAGTGTTGATTGTGACAGGATTGTTTAAACTCCTTTTTGCAAAGCGCAAAGAGGAAGCAGAGTATGAATGGCATTTGCATGATTTCGATTTGACCATGCTCCAGAAACTTATTCAAGGAAAATTTGTTGTTCAAAAAATAAAAAGAATCCCATTTTGGTTTTTTCCGTTGCGGTACGTTGTACGGATGAGCCCTATTAAATAAGTTGAAAATTATGGCAGATGCGTCGGAGCGATTCTTAAAAAAGTGGTGGGGGATGGCTTTAACGCTTTCCGGAGTTATTTTTTTGACGCTTTTGCCTCAGCTTATTGGATATACTGAAATACTCCTAAGAACGTATGAGCTGTTTCAATTCCCAGTGCTTGTGTTTTATAAAGTCGCAATTTTACAAGGAGAAAGTATTTTATGGAATCCATTTATTTTTTCCGGATTTCCAGTTTTCGTAAGTGTTACGGGCGGTTTTTTTTCTCCAATTTTCTATGTCGCTCTCAAGTTTTTCTCAGTTCCTTTGGCATACCATTGGTTGACGTTTTTTAATCTTTTAATTGCTTCTTTTGTTACCACGCGCGTTGCTCATAAATTGCACATTAGGCCATTGGGACAGTTTCTTGCAGGGATCGTATATATTTTTGGCGCGGGACATTATGTTTTTTTCCTTCCCGCGACAAATGCGCTTGTTTTATTGCCGATTCTCGTTTTTTGTTTAATGGAAGCCGACGAGAGGCTGCGTTTTTGGCCTATAGCTGTTGGAACATTTGGTGTTTTTTTGGGGTGGACCTCTTCTCATTGGCAGTGGTTTTTTTTGGTTTTAACTACCGTCGGCTTTTTTGCAATATATTTTTCATATAACAGAGCTCAACAGGGCGTAAAAAATTTTTTTCAACCACTTCTTTGTTTTATATGCATGGTAGCGGGAGGGACTTTTTTTGGTTTGATACAGATTATTCCAACACTAACATTCGTCCCACTCTCGGTTCAATTGGCGAGCGGGTACTCTCATGTTGCAGATCTGTACGCAGGCATTAATCCGATTACACTTGTCACGTTTTTTTTGCCGTATTTTGAGCATTCTTTTATCACCGCAGAGTCTATATATATTGGCATATTACCAATTGTATTTTTTCTTGCAGCTATCAGATTTTCAACGCTCATTAGTAGGTTTCTTATTTTGTTATTTTGGATGTTGTTTTTGTTGGCGACAGCCTATTCTCCGTTGTTTTGGCTGATGCATCATATCCCGCCACTTAATTTGCTTCATGGACCACAGCGGTGGATATACGTCGGATTTTTCCCCTTTGCGCTTCTAGTTGGTTTTGGAGCAGACGCACTAAGAGATCCAAAAAACGCTTTTCGTATAAAAATATTTTCACGCTTGATCAAGTGGATATCAATACTTTTGGTGATGGTAAGCACGGCGAGCGGATTTTTGAAGTATTTCTTTAATGACAAATTACTCTTCTTGCTCAATACATATTTCGATGAATTTTTATTTTCTCCATCTATGCAGTATGCTCCAGATTATTACCATCGCTATATTGCAAGTACGATAAATTCTGCGTTACAAATTTTTGATCCTCTTAATATTCAGTTTGCTCTTCCTATGTTTTTTTTGGTGTGCACATATATTTTGTTGAGGTATTATGAGCGGACCAAATTCGAAAGTAAAAACTTTATTGCTATAGCCACTATTGTTGTGGTTTTGAATTTTGTTTTTGTATTTTGGGCGTTCGACGGGCTGTGGAGTAGGCAAAAATATTTAAATACTATGCCAAAAACCACAGATTTTATTAAAGATTCTTATAATGGAAGATATTTTACTTTTTTGGGAACTACCGCGATTTTTGAAAAGCTTACGATTCCGCATTCAGGAGAAAAAGATTTTCGTAAAAATCTTTTTGATTTTAATGGCGAACTTTTATTATTAAATATAAATGTACCATATAAAATCCATGGAGCCGAATATTTGGAACCCATGGCATCTCGCAATATGGCCGAGTTGCTTGCGTATTTGGGAAGTCCAGCCGCAGGCACCGTTCGTGGAGTTGCAACTACAACATTGCTTGATGCAAAAATATCGGTTGCAAAGAAATCTCAAATTTTCACCCACCGCCGCCCCATTATCTCCCTCCTTGGTATCCGCTATATTACGAGCGCCTACGCGCTCGATGAGAAAGTATTTCCCAAAGTCTTTGAAACCACCGCAACCTCCTACAACATCCCCGTCTATATCTACGAGAACACAGAAGCACGGCCTCTGTACTACTTCACCCAAGAAACAGAGCTCTTAGACCTTCCTACCTCAACCACACCCCAAGAGCTCCAGACATTGATAGAGAAGACCAATAAGACCCATTCCATCACCCAAGAGGGCATTGCCCTCCAAGAACGTAAGAATGCCTCTTTAAAGCTCACCACCAATACTTCAAAACCACAGCTTCTCGTATTCTCCCAAAACAATCTTCCCGGATGGCGTGTGTTCATAGATGATCAGCGAGTACCGCTCCATACCTTTGCCACTGTTTATCAGGCAATAGTAGTGCCTCCAGGAACCCATGACATACGCTTTAAATATAGTTATTGGGAGATATGGAGGGAGTTTTTCGTTTTCAAATAACGTTTTTTGAAGTACTATTATACTATGGAAACCAAACTGTATCGCGAGATGTATCAACAAGAAAAGCGCCATTGGTGGTTTGTGGGAAGAAGAAAAATTATTCATAGCTTTCTACAACAATGTATACATACGCCCCGCGCTTCCGCTCTTGATGTCGGCTGCGGCACCGGATTTAATCTCGAATTGTTGCGGGAATTTTCCAACGATGTCCAGGGATTGGAGCCGTCTTCCGAGGTTGTAAGCTTTTTGCAGCAAGAACGTGCGGATTTTCCCATCATTCACGGTACATTTCCAGAAGATGCCATGTCCAAAACATATGACATTGTCACATTGTTGGACGTACTCGAACACATAGACGATGATGAGGCCGCGCTAAAAAAGATAGAAAAATTGCTCGCGCCCGATGGAATTGCTTTAATCACGGTGCCGGCGCTTTCCTTTTTATGGACTGAGCATGATACACTTCATCATCACAAGCGCCGATATACCAAAAAAGAATTAATAGAAAAGATTGGACGTTCTACTCATTTAGAAATAGAACAAATCAGTTACATGAATTTTTTGCTCGCACCCATGATTATGGCGATAAGGATGATAAAGAAGATCTTGCATGCAAGACCCGACAAATCCGACTTATTTGCTGTGTCGGCCATACCAAATGCCATATTGATAGGCATATTTTCATTTGAGCTCCATATATTGCGTTTTATCAATTTTCCATTCGGGATCTCTTTAATATGCGTTTTGCGCAAGAAATAACAAATGTACAAAATATCCAATAAATTTTTTTATACACTACTCATATTGCCTATTATTGGTGCCTTGTCGCCGTTCTTGTTTGGTCGCAGCGTTTTTTTTCACATCGATTTTATCACGCAGCATTTGCCGTACTTTTATTTTTTTAAACAATCTATTGTTTCTGGAAACAATTTTTTGTGGAATCCGGATGTTTTTTCCGGCTTTTCCGGATTTGCTAGCTACAATCACGTTTTCTTAACGCCGTGGTCTGTTTTTTTATTATATTTTGTTTCGCCATGGACCGCATATGTTTATTCAGTATTTTTTATGTTGGCGCTTATGGGAGTTTGCATGGCGGCGCTGATGAGGTATATGGGTATTTCGCGATGGGGTGCGGTGACTGGATCAATTGTGTTTGTGTTTAGCCAATGGATGTTGATTTATGATCTGCCAATCGTAAATACGTTTTATATTTTGCCGCTATTATTTTTGTCGCTGCTTTTATTCTTTAAGCGGAGACACAAATGGATGTTGGTTGTAGGAATGGTGTCTGTAGGATTGGGGTTGGCGTCGGGGCACTGGCAATTTATGATAGAGATTTTTTCTGCTGCCGGTGTGTTTGCGGTTTATTTGGGTTTGCGCGATACGAAGTTTTGGCGGGTTCCACTGGCCTATGCGAGCATGATAATCGTCGGCGTGGCGCTCTCTTTGCCGAAATTGATTCCTGCTATCGTTTTTTTACAAAATTCAGTTCGTAACAGCGGCGTTGGACATGGAGATGCGGTGCGGGCCGGATTTACTCTTTTCGACCCGCTGCGGTTATTTATGCCTTTCGACATTGCTTTTCTTGGTTTTGCACCGGAACATTTTACGTATGTGGGAGCTATGGTGCCACTGTTGTTTGTTTTGGGGTTTTCTTTCCGCAAAGAGGGGTATGCGAAGTTTTTTTCCTGGTTTTTCCTGATTGCGCTGGTCTTGAGCGTAAAATATTCTCCCCTGTATTGGGTATTGCATCACGCCCCGATTTTTAACATTACAAGACACGCGGAGCGTTGGGGATTATTGATGTTTTTTGCCGCCTCGGTGCTGGTGGGATTCGGCGTTGATGTTTTGTGGAACAATTTTGAAAACATAAAGAACAGCGCGCGAATAAAGATACTGATACGCATATATGGCACTATGGTTATGGTGGCGACAATGGTCGGATTAGTATCAACGTATCTTGTTCATTTTTATTTTCAATCACTGGTGTCCAAAGTATATTTTCTATTTGATCGTTATGCGTATTCTAAAACATCCGGCGCTCTGGGTTTGGATTATTATCATGCCTATATACAAAAAAATATTTTAGACGTCCTTTCAAATTTTGACCTTGTAGATCCGCGATCTTTTTTTGCGCTTATTTTCTTGGTGGGAGCATATTTTTTATGTCGTAGTATCGCTCGTAGCAAGCATATCACGCGCAGTCGGGTTGCGCTGTTTGTTGTCGCCAATATTGTGCTTGTATTTCCGTTTTTAGGCCGGACCGTATCTATCCAAGCTTTAACCGATAAGCCAATGACCGCGTCTGTGTTGCACAACACCGAACAAACGAAAGTATTTGATTTTCTGGTGCGCAAGGGAACATATGAGCAGATAGAATTGCCGTGGCGCGATGTTCAGGGACAATCTTTGTACAATGTGTTGACGCGTTATTATGTCGCGGCCGCTTATCCCAACACCGGCATATTAAACGGTTTTCGTTCGGCGGCGCTTTACGATACGATCATGGCACGTCCGATGGCACGGTTGCTTGCGTACATTGGCAGCGAACGAAGCGAATTTAGAGGTGACAAGCTATCAGGTCTTCCGGTTTCCACTGAAGAAAAAATGAATCTTTTGGATTCCCGTATTGCTTTGGTGCGATTTTTGGGAATCACACATATTACGACGCCATATGAATTTACCGACACGTCGCCGTTTCATAAAATTTTACAACAATCATTTCCAAACAACGGAAGCAATCTTTTTGTATACGAGATTTTGAATTCCCGTCCGCGGTATTATTTTACCGATGAGACATGGCTGATAGATATGGATAACAATGCGACCGATCCGGCGGTGTTGCAAAGTATCATTGAAGCTCACGCGCCAGTCATCACTCAACGGGGCATTGTTGCGGCAAAGCAAAAAAATACTGAAATGTATTTTGAAACGGATCGCGAACAAGAACAGTTATTGGTAGTATCTCAAAATAATCTGCCTGGTTGGCGTGCCTGGATAGACGGTGCAGAGATACCGATCCATACATTTGGCACCGTATTTCAGGCGTTGTACGTACCTCCAGGTAAGCACGTTGTCGTATTGCGATACGAGTACTCGGAGATTATAAAATATTTTTTCAAAAATAATTTCGGCATTACATTATGAAAAAAATACTTTTTTCCATCGGACGCCTAAGTGTCGGGGGCGCGGAGAAGCTTTTGATGTATAAATTGAAACATCTTAATACTGATCTTTTTGAGCCGCGCCTGTTGACATTGTTTCCAGAAACTCAGGAAAGTCTTGCAGATTTGTTGCCGATGTCCCCATCTTTGTGGCGTCATGCGAATTTTCGTGGAACGTTTGATGTGATGGCATTTTTTCGTTTGTGGCGATGGTTGCGCAAGGAACGATTCGACGTCGTGGTTACTGAACTTTTTTCAGCGAATTTGATAGTCAGGGCAGCGACACTATTGGTGCATCCTCGACCGGTATTGATTAGCTATGAACACAATTTGTATCCGGACAAGTCTCGATGGCAGATTTGTACGGACCGCTTTTTGTCGCTCTTTACGGCGCGCATTATTGTTGACGCATCATCAGTAAAAACATTTACCGCAAAACAAGAGAGCATTCCCGAAGAAAAATTTGTCATACAATACCATCCACCGCTTATTTTTGATGAGCCGGCGTATACGCGCGAGGAATTACTGCGGAAATTCAACATTGCGACTAATGCGAAAATAATTTTAACGGTAAGCCGTCTCGTGCCGGAAAAAGGACACGAATATTTGATGCGTGCGGCATCCGAAGTCATCAAAAAATATCCTCGTGCATATTTTTTGATTGTGGGATGGGGTCAGCTATCGGAGCGTCTTGCCGTCGTCAATCGTGAATTTCATACAGAAAAAAATATCATTTTAACCGGCCGCATGGATATAAAAGATGTATTGCCGTACGCCGATATTTATGTAGAGCCGGCGCTTATCGTGGATGTAGGTATAGCGACACTGGAAGCAATGAAATTGGGCAAGCCCATCGTTTCTACGAATGTCGGTGATATGCCGATTTTTGTTAAAGAAAACAAAAATGGTTTTTTGGTGTCGCCTCACGACGTATTTGCCTTGACCGAACGTATTGTCACGCTACTTGTTCAGCCAGAATTGCGATCAAGCATGGGAGCGTATTCGACAAAAATAGTAGCGCAACATACCATTGCGGCTTATACGCGGGCATTTGAATCGTTGGTACTTGCTGTTGCTGAAACGCGGTAATAGTTATATATTACAAAGTATAATATTATATATGATGTTAACCGATAAAAAAATTTCGATTGTTATTGTATGTTACAATGATGCAGGCTCGGTGAAAGAGATGTATCGTAGGGTGACGAAGGTTATGAAGCAAATCACCCCAAATTATGAAATTGTTTATGTCAACGACAAAAGTCCGGACAACGCTCTGGATATATTGCGCGAAATCGCGTCCCATGACAAACGCTTGATTGTCATGAGTCACTCGCGCAATTTTGGTGGGCAGGCCGCATACGCTTCAGGCTTGCGTTATGTGACGGGAGACGCCGTCATTACGCTGGACGGCGATATCCAAGATCCGCCAGAGCTTTTCCCCGAACTTATTAAACGATGGCTAGAAGGGTATAAGGTTGTTTACGGTATTCGGGAGAGGCGTGAAGAAGGAAATGCTATTCGAGGATTTTTTTATAAAGCTTTTTACAGAGTTTTTCGAAAGCTTTCTAATATCATGCCACTTGACGCCAGTGATTTTGCATTGATAGATCGCGAAGCTCTGGATGTTTTAAATTCGATGCCAGAGGTGGATCGATATATGCGTGCTATGCGCGCCTTCGTCGGTTTTAAGAGCATAGGAATTCCATATACACACATGGAACGTTTTGCTGGCAAGACCAATTTTAATTTTTTTGGTTATATACGTTTTGCCAAGGGTCTTATTTTTTCATTTTCAAAAAGACCCATTGAATGGATTTTTCATCTTGCCCTTGGTGTTGGCGCGTTGTCTGTAGCATCAATTTTTTTTTATATCTTTTCAGCGATCTTTGTATCTGCCCCATCGTTGTCCGTAACGATCTTAGTTGTAGCGCTTTTTTTAGGAGCGATACAGATGTTTTCCCTTTCGATTATCGCGGAATATTTGCTTCGCACATTTGATGAGACAAAGCATCGCCCATCCGCAATAATTGACGAGATCATCAACGACTACAGAGATTATAAAAGAAAAACGAGAAATGGCACAAACATATGAAGGTTTTTATAACTGGTGTTTCTTCAAAGATCGGAATGGCGCTTGCTCATGAACTTTTGCGCCAAGATCATGAAGTATGGGGGGTAGCACGGACCAAAGATTTTTTAAAAGAATTTTTGTCAAAACAGAAAATGGATGAGCACTTTTCCTTTTCTGTATGTGACATTACAAAATCGGAAGACATAATAAGAGTGGGTGAAGAAATGATGGAGGCTAAATTTTTGCCTGACACAGTAATTTTTGGGTCAGGAATTTTAGAGTTTGACATTATCCCAGAATTTAATTATGAGGCATTTGTTCGCATGCATTTGACTAATTGTTTGGGCGCGCTCTCATGGGTCAACTGGTTTTTGCCTTATTTTAAAAAACGAGGCCATGGTGTTTTTGTAGCGATTGCTTCTACTCAAATATTCCATTCTAACAATATGAGTGCTGGATATGCTGCGAGCAAGGTAGCACTTGCTATAGCGTTTCGAAATTTGCGAATTCGCTATGCACAAGAAAACATTTTTTTTACCAATGTTTATTTTGGTCCAGTTATTACCAAAAAAAACCCAATTAAGAAAAATTTTTTTGTGCAAGAACCTCGCAGTGTTGTGCCTTGTATTATTAGAGCCTTGTCAGGCAGGCGGGCAGGGTATTATAAACCATTTTTTCTTAAGCCAATTCTTGTTTTGAGCTTATTATTTCCCGATAGATTCATGATTACAATATTAGAATATTTGCGACGTGAATAAAATTATATGATAACTAAAGATGAGATAGGAAAGGGTTATGACAAAATTGCTGAGAAAATTTATGTTTCAGACGATTTTTATAATGAAGTATTAGATATTGAACCAAATTTCAAGGGGGATATTTTGGAGGCGGGAGTTGGGCAAGGAGTAGTCTTGGACAATATTACTCATCGTGGAGATAAAAATATACATTCATTGACCGGCATTGATTTGTCTGATCGTCTGCTAGAAATGGCACGTATTCTTTTGCCACAAGCAGCTATTCTTAAGGCAGATATTGAAAGAATGCCATTTGATGATGCCTCGTTTGATTTTGTGATTATGGTTGATACGTTTCAATATTTGCAAGATTTTGAATCTGCTCTTTGTGAAGTACGGCGTGTTTTGCGTTCCGATGGTAAATTTATTGTGACGGTTCCCAATAAAAAATGGATTTTGTTTAAATCCTATATTACTCTACGCAAAAATATTCAGCCTGTTGAAGATTATTTTTTTGATTTTGATGAAATGAAAAATTTGCTTACATCTCATGGTTTTAAAATTATCAATTATCGTGGAGCGGATGCACTTCGTTTTTATGGGCGTCGACATCAATGGGAACGCATTCTTGCGCACTTTCTACCATTTCTTCATAAGCGGATGAAAAAGATTGTGTTTCGTTGTACGATGTAACTATGTTGCTGGCAGAACAAATTTATACAAAAGCAGGGAGGGTAATCCAATTCGAACCAACAAAAAAGGTTATAAATTTAGGTTGCGGTAATCAAAAATATCCTGGAGTGTTGGGCTTGGACGCGCTTTCAAATTCAGCGGCTGATATTGTTCATGATTTAAACAAATTTCCATGGCCCATAGACGAATCGAATCTTAATGTTGTTCTTTGTTTTCAAACACTTGAGCATCTTGAAGATTTGCCACGCGTGATGGAAGAATTGTACCGCATTTGTAAAAATGGCGCACGCATAGTCATAGAAGTTCCTTATTTTCGTTCGGTGGGGGCGTTTGCCGACCCGACTCACCGACACTTTTTTACCACAAAAACAATGGATTATTTTTGTGTTAATCGTTCACGAGACACGTTTGGATACAGCAAGGCATCCCTTTTGCTTATAGATTTTTGGGTCGGATGGCCAACAAGTCGCAACATCTTCATGCATTTTTTTAAAACATTTATAAAAAAATATCATATTTTTTATGATAAATATGTATCTCTCTTATTTCCTGCGCCTATTTTAGTTTTTGAATTAGAGGTTCAAAAACGATAAGATGTGTTGATCTTGTTTTTGCCAAAAGATAAAACCTTTGGTTTAATACGCTAGTTATAGAGAATAAACTTATTATATTATTATGCTAAAACAATCGACTCTGACGACCAAAGAAATCCAACAATTAGTTCGATTGCTGGGGAAGCTTACATGGCCGGTGCCATATCCAGTTTTTTTGGCAATTTGTAAATCGATTCCCATTATAGCAATAGATATGGCAATAATGCCCGATCCAGATCACATTTTGCTCGCATATCGAGATGACGATTTTTATAAGGGATGGCATATCCCAGGTAGTATTTTGCGTTACGGAGACTCCATCTTAAAAGCTCAAAATCGTATTGCACTGGGAGAGCTTGGTTTGACTGTATCGCGTGTTCGGTTTTCAACTTATTTTTACTTGCAAGATCATCGCGAAGAAGGTATCACATTGTTGTTTATTGCGAAACCACTCGGTAAACCAAAAGACGGCACCTATTTTCCGCTCACCAAAATGCCCAAAGATTTTTTAAAGGTCCAGCAACCAGAAATTGATTATCTAAAAAAACATCGCATATGAAAAAAATCGCTGTTGTAGGGGGAGGGCTCTTTGGGGTTATTTCTGCGGTACGTTTGGCAGAAGCGGGTTACACCGTGGATCTTTTTGAAAAATCACACGATATTTTGCAGGCCGCTTCCGGGATCAACCAATATCGCATTCATCGTGGGTATCATTACCCCCGGAGTTCAGATACTATTATATCTTCTTTGCGCACGGAAGAAGCTTTTCGAAAAGAATTTGCGGATGCGATAATCGATAATTCAGAACATTATTATTGTATTCCCAAAGAAGGAAGTTATGTTTCCCCAGATGAATACAAAGCAGTATGCACGAAACACGGACTTGAATTTATTGAAGAGAAACACGAAATGTTTGATTATAATTATGCAGCAATATCTATTCGTGTCAAAGAATGTTTAGTGGATCCCGACAAGCTTCGTGAGCTTTGTTGGAAGAAATTAAAAGAATCAACTATTGGTGTTCGTTTGAACACTGAAGCAATCAAAGAAATTTTGATTCCGTATGACAAGGTGATTATTGCGGCATACGCCGACACAAACACCATATTGCAAAATCTTGTCCCCGAAGCAGAGCAAGATTATCAATTTAAGATTGCGGAAAAACCAGTGTTGCGACTCCCAAAATCACTTCTCAATAAAAGTATTGTATTTGTTGATGGTCCATTTTGGTGCTTAGATCGATTTGGTAATACAGGGCTATATGTCATGGGCAATGTAATTCATTCGGTACACCATCAAAGTGTTGGAAAGTATCCAGAAATTCCTGAATACTTAAAACTGTTATTAAACCGCGGTATTGTTAAAAATCCTCCCGTAACCCATATTGATCAATTTTTGGCTATGGCAAGTCGTTTTGTACCAGAGTTAGCGAAAGCAGAGTATATGGGTTCTATGTTTACGATTCGTACTACACTTCCACATCAAGAAAGGACCGATCGCCGGCCCACGGTGGTAACAAAAATAAATGATCGCGTCATTACCATTTTTTCTGGAAAACTAAGTCATTGTGTCGAGGCGGCGGATACCGTGCTTCACATGGTACAAGAAAAAACGATTCAGGAAATTTAGTTATTTTAATTTACTCCACACTTCTATCACACGAGCTCCAAATGAGCCATCGGATTTTTCTTTGATTGTGCGCAAAAACGCGCCACATTCAATTCCAAGCGCGGCATTTTTTGATTCGAAGATTTCTTTGAATAGATTATTTTTTTTATCGAGTTTTAAAAGAATGTCATTTTCCCAAAGATAAATATTTTGTTTTTTTGTTATAAATGTCATTGCTTTTCGTTTAATTGATGAAGCGCGGTTGATATTCACGGTTGCTTTTCTATTTTTGGAAAAGAAAAATTCTGCTGACAAAATATCACCAGAACCTATCACTGTTTTTTTATAAAGAAGCTTCAAGTGTATAGGTTTGCTCCATAGTGTTAACAAAAGTGCAACATCATGAACCAATAAATTCCATTTGATGTCTTCATGAAATGACCCAAGTTTGTGCCATTCAAAGTGTGTTGAAATAATTGGGTCACGTTTGTTAATTTCTTTTATTTTTTCAAAAATGGGGTGATATAAAAATGTATGACCAATAAAGAGTGATCGTTTTTGTTTTTGTGCAAGTTTTACCAGTGCTCGGGCTTGCGATACGTTATCAGTCATCGGTTTTTCCAGAAAAACATGCTTGCCTGCCAAAAGTGCACGGCGTGCAATTGAAAAATGCGTTTTAATGGGTGTCGCAACAACGACCGCTTCTACATAGTGGTCTTTTAAAGCACGCGAAAGTTTTAAATCTTTTTTGCCAAAGGCATAAGCGACATGTGCGACCGTTTTAAATTCCCGGAGCAAATTCTTACCCTGGCGACCAATACCAATAATTGCGATTGAATACTTCATAGGTATTTACTATAATAACGTATTGATACCGTTTGTTACAGTAATACTTTTGTTATTGTTATATAAAAAAATGAAAATACCGTTATTTAGACCAAATTTAGGAAAAGAAGAATTGCACAACCTTGCGGAAATCTTTAAAACAGGTTGGGTTGGTTTGGGTCCAAAAACAAAAGAATTGGAAGAGCGGATGGCAGAGTTTATTGGAACCAAATATGCCATTGGGGTGACTTCAGGCACTGCCGCACTTCATATCGCGGTTCAAGCTCTAGGTATTAAAAAAGGGGACGAAGTAGTTGTCCCTGCGATTACAGTTGTTTCTACGCCATACGCCGCACTCTACAATGGCGCAACACCGGTGTTTGTTGATGTAGAATCTGATACTCTTTGTTTGGATCCTGTTGATTTTGAGCGAAAGATAACTCGTCGTACTCGTGCGGTGATTCCTGTACATTTGGGTGGACATGCGTGTGACATGGACGCGATTATGAAGATTGCACGTAAACATAAGATTTTTGTGATAGAGGATTGCGCCAACGCTCTCGGTGCTCGATATAAAAATAAAATGGTAGGCTCTATAGGCAACATTGGCTGCTTCAGTTTCGAGGCAAAGAAGAATATGACAACCGGAGACGGAGGTATGCTTACCACTAACAATAAAAAGTACGCAGAGTTGTTAAAAGCATTACGATGGTATGGATCCGCTGGTGATACGTGGAAACGTTTCGCAGGGAATAATAATTATTCATGGCGATACGATGTGGAATATTTAGGATGGAAATACAACATGAACGATATTCTTGCATCCATAGGTTTGGCGCAATTTAAAAAATTACCCAATGTTTTAAAGAAAAAAGATATTATTCGTGCGCGTTACAATAAAGCATTGCAGGGTTTCCGGTGGCTTGAAATTACACACGATCGACCGGAAACCAAGAGTGGATGGTGGCTATATGTGGCACGTGTCAAAGGTGGGTTGCGCGACAAATTTATTGAGCATATGGGGAAACACGGAGTTACGACTTCAGTGCATTTTCCGCCTGTTTACCAACATACTTTCTTTAAAAAAATAGGGACACACGCACATTGTCCGGTTGCTGATTACGCGGGGAAAGAAATTGTATCCCTTCCACTTTTTGGCACGATGTCAGATAAAGAATTTAACTACGTTATTAAAATCATCAAGGGATTTGACAAAATTATATAAGGTGTGCTACAATAGCTTCAGGGTCAAGTTCCTACACGCACCCCTCAAGCCGAACACTGTGTTACTAATAATTTGCTCTCTATGATACCACATACCGTGGATTTTTTTGTATTTATTTTTTTAATCTCATCTATAACTTTGAATTACGAAACTCCCTCAAATCACTTTTTATGCTAAAATAACAACAGGCTCTCTCTGAGCCCATTGTTATGAAAACCGTCATTAAACTATTATGATGATATTGTAACAAAAGTTAAGTTTTTCTCAAAACAATTAAACTTGAAAATTAACAAAAACACTGGTCGACCACTAGCAATTAAACCAGAAGAAACGATCGCATACTCACTCTGCACGGTACCCATTTTCTTTACGAAATCGTGTTGCAAAAAGATTCGGAATTAATATTGACTTGCTCGTTCGCGATTTGCCATGATAATAAAAATACATTCCAAAGATTGCCCAGAAAATATAGGGGCTTTTTTGTGACCTCTTGTGTTTTTTTGGGTTATCTACTAGGATATGCAGAGATTTCTCGAAAGGCAAAATATCATGGCCCAAAGCCCTGAAGAAAAGCGCTTTTATGGTGTTCACAATAAAGCCGGCAAATTTCGACCAGGAGTAGACAAAATTTACTATGCACAAGCCGTTTATGGAGACGATGAGATTGCAGCAGTAGTCGAATGTTTGCAAAAAGGATGGCTTGGAATGGGGAGTTATGTTGCAAGATTTGAAGATGTTATTGCTAAAATTTTTGGGAAAACCCACGGTAAGGTAGTAAACTCTGGTTCGTCGGCGAATTATTTGGCACTCAAGATTTTGCATTTGCCGGAAGGGGGTGAAGTGATTACTCCTGCTTGCACGTTTGCAACCACATACAGCACTATTTTGCTTAATAAATTAGTGCCTGTGGTCGCAGATTCTGTTTTGGGAACTTACAACCTAGATCTTTCAAAATTGGAATCAATGCTTTCTTCAAAAACTTGTGCGGTAATAGTTCCACATACTTTGGGAAATCTAAATGATATGAAAACTTTATCTGGTTTTTGCAAAGCGCACAATCTTTATTTTATTGAGGATAGTTGTGATACAATCGGAGGAAAATTTGCTGGGGAACCAACCGGGTCATTAAGCGATATCACCACCTCAAGTTTCTATGCATCACACCATATTACGGCTGGAGGGGGAGGGGGAATTATTTGTGTTTCTGATCCCGAACTTGCCCGTCATGTATATGCATATCGAGAGTGGGGGCGCGCAGCTCAAGATGATGATGAGCACTTGGATCATCGATTTACTGAAGAACACACAGGAATACATTACGATAAGAAATTTACCTACACGCATATGGGGCACAATTTCAAGCCGGTTGAGATGATGTTTGCGTTCGGGCTGGTGCAATTACAAAGACTTGATGAAGTAATTCGTGTACGAAGGCAAAATTTTGATGCGCTTCGTGCCTTTTTTGCTCGTTATGAAGAGTTTTTTATTCTTCCAGAAGAACATCCAGACGCAGAAGTAACATGGCTTGCGTTTCCATTGACGATTCGAGACGGAGTACCATTTAGCCGTTTTGATATTCTTACGTTCATGGAAGACAGCAATATTCAGACACGACTTTTGTTTTCCGGTAATATTTTACGTCACCCTGCTTATAAAAATGAGCCTCATCGAGTAGTGGGAGAGCTTATCAACGCTGATAAAATCATGCGAGATTCATTTGTCATTGGTGCGCACAATGGAATGAGTTTGGTAATGGTCGATTATATTAAAGAAATTGTAACCGAATTTTTGAAACCACATACAAGTAAGTTGTAAATTACCCAAAAATCCTTATACTAGAAATGTATAAGGATTTTATTTTATTATGCGATTTATTTTTGAGAATATTTTTTTTCTTGTTGTGACATATGCAGGCGCGCCTTTGTGGTATAGCGTGATATTTATTCGTTCGTGTTTTGGTTACAATGCTGATGCTCCTAGAATTCTTATTATCCAAAGCGCGCGTATAGGTGATATGGTTTGTATCACGCCAGTGTTTCGCGAAATTAAAAAGAAATATCCAAAAGCGTATATTGCGACTCTCGTGGCCGAGCCTGCCGTTGGCGTGACTCTCCATAATCCATTTATAGATCAATTTTATTTTTATGATACATCAAATGATATTGTAGCGTCCGTGCTAGCATTTTTTCAAATTAAGCCGCTCACATACGACTATTCATTCAATTTTTTTCCAGGGAAATTGGGTAACGCGCTACCATTTTGGTTGGGCATACCACATCGTATTACAACGAAGATTGATGTTTCAAGTCGTACGCTCAAATTGCTTTTCCCATTTAGTAATTGTCAAGAACTTTATACAAAAGAAGAATCTGCACCTCACCATCATTTAAAATTGCTACGCTACATTGGTATATCAAATCCTAGCGACAAAAGAGAAGTATTCACATATCCGGAGGCCGATGAAAAAGTAGCAAATATATTTCATACGCTTGCCATTGATCTGTCAAAAAAGAATATCGCCGTCAGCGTCGGATGTGGAAAGGATTTCCGCAAATGGCCGCTTGAACGGTTTGTTGCGCTTGCCGATAGGATCAGTGCTCAATACGGCGCGAACATTATTTTTACCGGAGGCGATGAGGACAAAGATGCGATACAACAGGCGTTATCAATGATGCAACATCGTAACAATGTATTTGATGTTTCCGGCAAATTCTCGGTCGCGGAACTTCCGTCGTTTTTCAAAAAAATATCCCTTTTTATCTCAGTCAGTACCGGTCCTTTGTACATTGCCGATGCGATGGGCTGTGATACTATCGACATTATAGGTACCGATGCGGCGACCAATCAGGCACCGCAAGGAAATACGGTGATCGTTGAGCGCAGAGAGATAGCGCCATGTTCATATGTCATGTATCCTCCAACATGTTCGACACAACAAATCCGTGATCGTATGGATATCTCCGTCAATATGGTTTGGGATGCGGTACAAAAGATTTACAATAAAAAATATGTTCAATAAAATATTTCACAGACTCTGTAGTATTTTTGGATTGAAAGTATCAAGAATTCGCGACGAAAGTATTCCCGACCCAATACGTCCATGGGACACATCGCCGGATTTTGGCCTGCTGTATGGCAAAATTCAGGCATACACACTGGTGGATCAAAGACGTTGTTTTATGCTGTATCAATTTGTTCACTATGCGATATCGCTTGATGGCGAGATCGCAGAGATTGGTGTCTACAATGGGGGCACCGCAAAACTAATATCAAATATTCTCAAACGTACACAAAAAAAACTTTATATTTTTGATACGTTTTCCGGCATGCCGAAAACAGACGAGCAAAAAGATCTGCATCACGAGGGCGATTTCAAAGATACGTCGTTTGCCGCGGTGTCGGAATATTTGAAAGATACTCACAATGTGGTGGTTACCCAAGGATTTTTCCCGGAATCTGGAAATATTATCTCAAATACACTGTTCTCACTGGTGCATATCGATGTAGATATATACAGATCCGTTCTTGATGTAGCATCTTTTTTCTATACTCGTATGACGCGTGGAGGTATCATGATATTTGATGATTACGGTTTTATCAGCTGTCCGGGAGCGAAACAAGCTGTTGATGAGTTTTTTGCATCGAGATTGGAGACGCCCATCTATTTGCCCACGGGGCAATGCCTAGTTATTAAATTATGAAATGCGTCGTTTGCGATGAAAACGATTTTCAGAAACACAATTCCATTCTCGGTCTGGAAGTGTGCCGCTCATGTGGATTTATACGAAAAAGAACGATCAATCTCGGGAAAGAATATTATCAGGAGCACAATGTCTACGAATCCGACCTTGGATCTGTGCCCAAAAGAGATGCGCGTCTGCGTGAAGTAAAACAGCGATTTGCAATCGTGTGTAGGCTCGCCGGTCCACTCGGCGGAAAAACGCTGCTGGAGATCGGTAGCCACGAAGGTTTGTTTTTAAACGAGGCGCTCAAAACGGGAATGACTGTTTTTGGCATTGAGCCAAATCGTAAAGCAGCGGCAACCGCTCAACAAAATGGCATTAATGTATTTTGTGGGACACTAGAAGAATTCAAAACGGACCGCGCCTACGATGTTGTAGTACTTTTTCATGTGTTGGAACATTTTGAAGATCCAAGAGGCGCACTTGAAAAAATATATTCATTGATCAACCCCGGCGGTTTACTGGTGCTTGAGGTACCAAATATCGCAAGCTATCCGGCGTGCAAAAATGAAAAAAATTGGGAATATATCAACGATGAACATGTATCATATTTTTCTCCCGACACTATTAAAAAATTGCTGTTGTCCGTCGGATTTTCTTTCGGAGGCATTATACAAAGAGATTTTGACGAATGGAATGTCGGGATCGCGGAAAATTTACGGCGCATTGGAATATTAAACGCGCAAGTATCTATGACCGTGCAAAATGCGCATGCGATTGGCCAAAGCAAATATCCTATTCGTCGTACTTGCAGTTGGCTAGGGATAAAAAATATTGTGCGCTTTACATTATCATGTTTGGTGAAGTTGTTGAGGCGAGAACATTTCATGTTTGTCTACGCCAAAAAACCGCTGTGACATACATTGCCAATCGTTCGTTTTAAACAAATATGCAACAAAATACTGTCGATTTTTCATCGTTGGCTGGCAAATATATCGGTGTCATCGGAGATGTGATGCTGGACCATTTTGTATACGGAAATATTGAGCGCATATCTGCGGAGGCGCCGATACCTGTGGTGCTTTTTTTCGAGGAGAAATATTCTCCGGGAGGGGCGGCAAATTTGGCAAGCAATATCACAGCGCTAGGAAGCCATGCATCTCTTTTTGGTGTGACAGGCAATGACTTAGCAAGCGGCAAACTATTCGGAGAGTTAGAAAAACAAAATATTGATATCAGCAACATTGCCATTGATATTGCGCGTCCTACCACGGAGAAAATGCGTATTATCGGTGCCGACCGGCATCTTGCGCGTCTTGATAAAGAATCCGCGGAATACATATCGGGGCTGATCGAAAAAGAATTACTTGAAAAAATAGAACGTGAGATGCCACGCTTTGATGCGATAGTGATTTCAGATTACGCAAAAGGAGTGATTACAAAAACAATGGCAGGGCGCGTCACGCATCTGGCGCGCGAACGATCAATTCCAATTTTGGTGGATACGAAGCCGAAACATTTTTCGTTTTTCAAAA
Organism: uncultured Candidatus Saccharibacteria bacterium; assembly: GCA_964367075.1. GTDB lineage: Bacteria > Patescibacteriota > Minisyncoccia > UBA11713 > 2-01-FULL-45-33 > CAYIWH01. The sequence continues at coordinate 34,251 of CAYIWH010000003.1, forward strand.
ATGTTTCAGTGATTACTCCAAATAGGCAGGAAGCGGAGGGCATCGTCGGAAAGTCAATCGTTACCGACGAAGATATCAAACAGGCCGGTAGGATATTACAGGAACTTTCCCAGTCCCATATTGTCATGAAATTGAGTGTCGATGGGATTGCGTTGTTTGCACATGATGTCGTGGCGCGTATGCCGAGTTTTGCGTGTTGCGTGACGGATGTGGTGGGCGCGGGGGATACGGTTGTTGCGGTGCTTGCCATTGCTCTTGCCGCAAAGGTTGATTTACAAGAAGCGGTGCGTATTGCAAACGCGGCTGCGGGCGTGGTAGTGGAGAAATCGGGCACTGCAGTAGTCTGTGTCGATGAAATAATGCATATGTTACAGGAACGCAAAGATATAAAACTTGCATGAAAATTTTATTTTTAACCGATTTTATTCCTCCTCGCAGCATTGGAGGAGCCGCACAATCGGTCTGGCGCGTGGTACAGCAGCTACATGCGTGGGGGCACGAAGTATATGTTGTTGCGACTGTTCAAGAAAAGCAGTATGAGGGCCTGGAAAATCGCGATGGCATTGTTATCTATAACATTTACACAAATTACGATGACCGGTATCGGGCATGGGTCAGTATTTATAATACAGATACTATATCAAAGGTTGAGTCAATTCTTCGTGAAGTGTGCCCAGAAGTAATCCACGCGGATGTGATTCATTATTATCTTTCATACGCGACATTAAAAATAGCCCATAAATATGCGAAAAAAGTTTTTTTGACCGCGCGAGATTTTATGATGGTCTCATACGGCAAGCTTGAATTAAAAAACCACGAGTGCGGGAGTGAATATTTCAAAGTGCGTTGGTGGGACAATTTAAGACAGGCAAAAAAACGTTTCAATCCTTTTCGCAATATTATGATCCGCCATTATTTAAAATATGTAGATCAGATTTTTTCGAATAGCAAATCATTGGCCGATTTTTTGAGTATCAACAAGATTCCCGGAGTCGTGCCAATACACAATGGCCTGATCATGCGCGATGTGTCGGTAGAGCAATCGGAGATAGACAACTTTAAAAAAACATATCGGATCGAAGGAGGGTCTTTGATTTTGTTCCCGGCGCGTGTGAGCCCTGCCAAGGGATTGTACGTGTTGATGGATGCGATGAAAAAGGTGATTGTCAAAGTACCTAGTGCCACGCTTGCGGTCGTGGGTGTGCAAGAGCGTGATCAGGTTCCCGCCATGGAATATGCGCGTGATTTTGGTATAGAAAAAAATATGATTCTACTCGGATGGACCATCGGCCATGATCTGGATGTGGTGTATAGCGCTGCTGGCATGGTGTTGGTGCCGTCGCTTTATCCGGATCCTTTCCCGACGGTCAATCTGGATGCAGCGCTTTATAAAAAACCGGTGATTACAACATGTTTCGGAGGCGCAAAAGAGTTTGTTATAGACAATAAAACCGGATATATTATTAATCCCTTTAACAATGATCTGCTTGTAGAAAAAATGATCGATTTGTTGCAGGATTCGGAAAAAACAAAACAATTTGGCTTTGCTGCGTATGATCGCTTGCGTACGGATTTCACCATAGAAAAACAAACCGAAAAATTGCTTCGATGGTACACCGGCGCTCTTATGCCCGGTAAAAGAAATAGCCCCGCAAAGCGCTGATCAAAAATCGCGTTGCCAAAAATCCCCACACGAGACCGACGAGTCCAAAATATTTTATAGAGACGAATATAATGATGATACGAAGCGACGGGGAAATGATGTTGAGCTTAAACACAATGTCTTCTCGGCGGGATGTCTCTATAAAGTTGAACCACAGCCCTCCGAAATTAAGCGGCATCGCAAGTGCGAATATTTGCGAAAGATGGACATATTCACGATATGGCCGGAAAAAAATCGAAAAGATGAACGGTGCCGCTATGATATATACGATCGCAGCTCCCAAGAGTGTAAGGAACAACACGATCGATTTGCGTGTTGTTTCTTTTTTTACATACTGGTCGTGTATATCTTTCGTGGAAAATTTCGGCGTCGAAAGCGTAGTAAGATATTTCGGTATTACCTTTATTTGTTCTGGAAGTTTGCGGATGAACGCGTAGGCGGCCACCTCCACAGGACCGAGATAATGAAATAAAAGAATATTGTCTATTTGTGCCGATACTGATGCGATAATTTCTATAATGCTTAATTTTTTTCCGTACGACAATGTTTTAGGATCTTGCAAGTTATTTGGTTTTTCAAGAATATATACATACCACAAACAAAGCGTGCGTATCAAGCTATTTACCATCATATATATCGTAATGATCCAAACAATATTTTTTGTCAATAATATGGTTGCTATTATTGCTAATGAGTGCGCACCGATGTTTATAAGTGAGAGCAATGACATTACTACAAAGTGTTTTTTCCCGATTAAGTAACCATTGTATATTGATGGCGGTTCGAAAAGAGGCACAAATAATGCCATAATAATTCCACTCAATGCGAGCGTTATATTGTCATTCAGATACCAGTATGTTGCTAGGGCAAGGCCAGCTAATGATCCCAAAAACCCCCATTTTATTTTTTCCAGCCAAACTTTGATCAAATCTCCCTCAAATCCTTTTGCCACGCTTATGGAAATGGAATCATCAATACGCGTAATGGTAGTAATTCCGAGTAACGCAAATATCGAAAGAATATATTGGTACAAACCGTATGTTTCTTTTGGCAATAGATTTGCAAATGCTATTGCGACTGCTAACGCTCCAACGATAGAACCCAAATGTTGCACGCCAAACCAAAAAAATCCACGCACAAGGTAGCGTACATCAGTACGAGCAATTTGTTCCAGCTTATTTATTGTCCATGTAATCACAAGTATCTATTATAACGCATTTTTTTGCATTTTAGTTTTATTTTTGATAGGATGAAATTTATGAATTATTACAAGATAGTTTCTTTATGGGTCATCAAAATAGGACTTTTTATTGTACCATTTATTCCGCTTTATGTTTCTAGGTCTTTGTTTTTTCCATATATTACAGGAAAGGCTTTTGTTTTTAGGACAATTGTAGAAATTGTGTTTTTTACTTGGGTTTTTCTCGTTATTTTTTATAAAGAATATCGCCCAAGGCGCACGATTATTTTGTATGCGGTTTCTGCTTGGATAATCGTAATTATAATGGCAACAATTTTTGCGGTAAATCCAATGCGCGCCCTGTGGTCTAATTTTGAACGGATGGAAGGACTAATGACATACTTGCATTTGACTGCTTACTTTTTAGTTCTCGCGCATGTATTTCGCAAAAAAGACTGGATTATTTTATTTAATATTTTTGTAGCTTCCGGATTAATAGAAAATTTTTACGCTCTTTTGCAAAAACTTGGCTATCTTGCTTCTCCGCAAGGTGGGGCAAATCGCGCAGATGGGACAATAGGCAATCCAACTTATCTTGCGGCATATTTAACATTTATACTGGCATTTTCATTATTTTTACTTTTGGAGAATAAAAACAAAATAATGAAATGGGCATATTGCGCAATGTCATTTTTTACTCTCATTATAATTTATTTTACCGCAACCCGTGGAGCTATATTGGCGCTTTTAGGCGGATTCACAATTGCTTCACTAGGATACATTTTTTTTGTTCCAAATAAATTGTCAAATATAGGCTTGTATAAAAAAATTATTGCCACAACACTATTAGCTGTTGTAATTATTATTTCGTTTTTATGGGGTTTTCGTAATACAAAATTTGTTTCGAGCAATCCTATTCTTTCGCGCCTCACATCTCTTTCGCTTAAAGAGCGCACGATTACTTCTCGATTTACTATTTGGAGTATGAGCTGGGAAGGAGTAAAAGAACATCCGATTCTCGGATGGGGTCCAGAAAATTATAATATTGTTTTCGCAAAATACTTCAAACCGGAACTGTGGCGACAGGAGCCATGGTTTGATCGCTCGCACAATATTGTTTTTGATTGGCTGATAAATGGAGGTATTTTAGGATTTCTTGCGTATTTTGGGATGCTTTGCGCCGCATTGTATTCGCTTCGGCATTGTTATAAAAAAAACATTTTGACATTCGAAATTAGTCTGCTGTTGGCCACAATGTTTTTTATGTATCTTTTTCAGAATTTATTTGTTTTTGATAATATTGCTACATATATTGGCATTTTTACTTTACTGGCTTTTATTGATAGCCTTGTTAAAGATGATTTAGACGCTACTGCACATGATTTGCCTTCAATCATATATCAACCATTTGTTTTGATGGTAACGATTATTTTATTGAGCGCCTCCGTTTATTTTGTAAATATTCAGCCTCTTCGCGCAAACCTGACTCTATTAAATGCTCTCAAAACACAAGGAAGCGATCCACAGCAAGCTTACACTTATTATGACAAGATTCTTACGGGTAGTTATTTAGGAAAAAATGAGGCTAGAGAGCAATTTGTTCAATATGCCATGTCGGTAGGCGGGTCGAATCTCGATGCTGTTTTTAAGGACAATGTATTGAGGCGAGCACAGCAAGAAGCAGAAGTAAATGTTACTGAAAATGCCCTGGATCCGCGTTCTCATTTGTTTTTGGGTGCTCTTTATTCTCGCCTTACTGCGCCTGATGCTACGACACAAGCACAACTTATTAATAAGGCGCTCGAAGCTTTTAATAACGCGCTTAAGCTTTCTCCAAAAAAACAACAGATTTATTTTGAGCTTGCTGATGTGTATCTCAAAAAAGGTGACTATCAGAACGCGATTCTAGTATCAAAAGAAGCTTATGATTTGGATCCCAGTTTTAATAACGCCCAAATGAATTTGGTTGCGGCCTATATTCTTAACAACCAACAAAATGAAGCGGACGCTATTTTGCTCAAACATCGTGGCACTGTAGATATCAATGATAATTTATTAGTACAAGTATATTCACGATTGGTGGATTCATATCGTCAGAAAAATGATGTCGTGCGCGCAGAATATTATGGAGATAGGCTTATTAGAGTGTGGCAAGCGTTTATTGCTAAAGATCCAAACAATATAGAACATCGCAAGCGTCTAGTTATAGTTTATCTGGTTTTGGGCAAGCAAGCAGAGGCACAGCGAGTATTAAACGAAGCCGTAACAGAGCATCCGGAATTTAAGCCAGATTTGGAGGTATTCGTGAAAGAAATTCAATCCGGCTCACTCAAACAGTAAAAGAGTCAGCTTATTTTAAAAAACACAGCAAATTTTATTTAAAAAAACATCAAATTTAAAGACTTGCGGAGCGCGACGGCGCGAGCAGGAACAATTTTTCAGTAAGAAAAATATGTGTGCTTTAAATTTGATGTTTTTTTAAATTATTTTAACGGCCACTTCTACTAATTAGTATAGACGCCGTCTTTATCATAATTGCAATATCAGTCAGAATTGAGCGGTTTTTAATATAGTAGAGGTCATATTGCAATTTTTCCGGCGCGTCATCCACCGAGGCGTCGTTTTGCATATTGATTTGTGCCCAACCGGTAATTCCCGGTCTTACAAGATGTCTTATTTCGTAGAATTTTATATTTTCTTTTAATTTGTTTACATATTCCGGGCGTTCGGGGCGTGGCCCCACGAGAGACATTTCTCCTCGTAGAATATTGAGGATTTGAGGGAGCTCATCAAGATATGTCTTTCGAAGCAGTTGTCCAAAAAAATATCTCCTGGCATCTTTTTCAATTTCTTTTTTCTCACCGACAGTTCTTGATATTTTTTCCGCGCCAAGTCGCTGGCTTCTAAATTTAATAAAATTGAAAACCTTGCCATTTTTCCCGACTCGTTCTTGTCGGAAAAAAATAATACCATCTCCTTTGCGTGCTCTACGTTCTTTGTAATTTCGTATGTCGTCTGGTGTAGAAATAAAAATTGCGCATGCGATAAGTGGGAAAAGCAATAACAAAGGAATGCCCAATATGATAGACGCAAGAATGTCCAATAGACGTTTTGCCACTTCAAATGTCCGTTTGTTTAATTCAAATAGATTTTCCAAGAACCACGACTCATTAATGACCGATACAGGTACTTTGCCCATTACCATCTCATAGAATTCAGAAAAATCTATAATTGTAATACCGAGAGGGATTGCTTCATAAAATATTTTAAGCAATTCTTGATTTTGAGATATATCCTGCACAATGATGATAAGGTCGATTTTTTGTTCTAGAATCAATTTTTTCAGGTCCATGTATGCGCTATTTGTGTGGTCTATGACTGCGTCTACATGATAACCGAGTGACGGCGAGTTATTTAAGCGATCTTTAAATTTTGAGCCTTCTGCTGTATTACCAAAAAAAAGCACCTTAATTTTTGATCCGCGCGATATGGTCTTTAGAAATACAATGCGCCATATAGACAATAAAATAGCCGCTATAATAGCGTTTATAATTAGATTTGTCTTCGGGGTTATTTTAAATATAGGCAAGAAATAAAATAGCAGTACTGCTACAGAAGCACCTATAGTCATTGTTTGAAAGATAAGCTTTATGAGATTTATCCGTCGTGGTGCAAAGCGCTCCCAATCGTACATCCCAGCGCCGTAAAATATAATGATCCAGACCGTGTAGATTAGCAAAAAAGGCGTTTTATGAAGATTCCAAGCGTCCAATACTGTTCTTTTGTCATCTGCGAACAAAGCAAGATTGTATCGTAAAAAAAGCATCAGCCCGAGGCTGATATACAGTATAAAAACATCACCAACAAGCAATATTAACCTTTTTGATCGTGTTTTTAGCATTAAAGAATTTTAACAAATTTTACAATAGTTATCCACATATCGTAATTTGTACTTAATGTTTATTACACTTTATACTAAGTATGAGGTTCGTCGACCTCTTGTAAAGGTTTATATGTTTTATTATTAGATTTATTAACAATAATTTTTGTATCTCATATGAGTAAACTACGAGAGAGTAAGTTTGTTTCAATGGTGGCAACTGGTGTTGTTGCCGCTTTAGGCGTTGCGGTGATTACTTTCGCTGCAACTACAATTAGTTCGAACGTTAATACTGGTGGCACATTGACCGTAAGTGGGGCATCAACACTTAATGGCGCTGTGACGCTAGGTGACGCAATAGGAGACAATATTGTTATTACTGGTAACGCGACAACCTCAAATTCACTCTATGTAACGAGTGCGCTCACTGTTGGTGGATATTCAACGACAACCTCGACTGGAGCATTGATTCTTGGGAGCGGGCTTGGTTTGGGTGCTTCAAATTCTGTAGCAAAAACTATTTTATTTTCTCCTCTTACCTCTGATCCAACAGCTGCTGCTGGGCTTGTATATTACGATTCAGGTAGTTCTGTATTGCGGATGTCTGATGGTACTAATTGGTTTACTGTTGGAACAAGCACGAGCGGCTTGACACTAAGTGGAAATCGTTTGCAACTTGCTAGTTTGAATTATTACTTGACCGCTGGTACTACAACACAGCAAGGCCTCTCAATGTTAACACTTGAATCTACTTCCACTGTTGGTATACCACTAACAATTGTCGGATACAACGGTCAAACGGCAAACTTGTTGCAGCTAAGAAATGTTGCCAGCGCAAACGTTCTTACCGTAAATGCAGCAGGCGGCATATTTAGTTCAAGCACACTAACTGTTGCTGGCCTTTCCACTCTAGTAGGATTTCAATCGTCAGCGTCTTCGTCTGTGGCCGGCACACTAACCGTTTCTTCTGCTTTTAACTCATCTTCAACTATCAATGTTGATGGTGCAACAACCCTCAATGGTAATGTAACTCTTGGTAATGCGGCGGCTGATGTTATTACTCTCACCGGTAACGCCTCCACTACAAATGCTTTGACGGTTGGCGGTAATTTGTATGCTAATGGTTTTGCTACTACAACTGGTTCATCTGGGCAATTTGCAACACAAGGATTTATTGGAGCAGGAGGAACCTCAACGCCTGCGGCGGAACTTTCTGCTAGTGGCACTGCCACAACAACCGTATATGCACATTCAAGCACAAGTTTAAAAGGCGCATGTTTGGAAGTTAAAGGAACTGACAATGTGGTATATCGTATGTATGTTACGGGGTCAGACACATCAACGACTACAACGAATGGTCGCACAGCGATTGTTGCTTTGTGGGAAGCAGGGGCTTGCAAATAAGTAGTCAGGCTTTATTAACTTAAAATTTTTACAATGCCTACTACTATAAAAAAATATATTTTTATTGTTTTGTCTCTTGGATTAAGCCCACTTGTTGTGTTTTCTGCTTACAATGATGTTGAGCTTACTACGAGTACCATCCTTACGGTAAACAGCGTTAACCTTACCGTTTCGGGAGGAAGCGCGCTTATTCAATCAATTACTGTAAATGGAAGCGATTTTTCAGTTACTATGCCCGCAAATTCACATATTGAGGTTGCTTCTGCAGATAGAAGAATTATGTCAAGCCCAGAAACAGCGTCAATCCAAGTAACAAGCACATGTTCTGATTCATCCAATGTATACGGACTTACAAATCCATCTTCAGGTGCTGAAGCAACTGTTACGGTGACTGTTTCTGATAGCACTTGCAATATTGGTGGTGGGAGCGGTGGTGGAGGTGGAGGTGGTGGAGGCGGCGGTGGAGGTGGTTCGGCGACTCCTGCAACACCAGCAACACCAACAGTTGCTCCGGCAACTCCAGCTATTCCAGCGGCGCCTGCTCTTGTACATGCATCGCCAACTGCGCAAGCAGTGTCTCCTGCATTCAATCGAGCACTGAAACCAGGAATCTCGCATAGTGATGTAAAGCGCGTTCAACAATTATTAAATTCTGATCCAGATACTCGCGTATCATTGACTGGCGCTGGTTCTTCAGGAAAAGAAACTACATATTTTGGCCCAGCGACAACAAAAGCAATACAAAAATTCCAAGTGAAATATGGTATTGCAAAACCAGGAGATGATGGATATGGCAATTTTGGGCCAAAAACAAGAGCGAAGTTTAATGAAGTTTTTGGAGGAACAGGTTCTTCTGGCGCAAGCACTCCAACGACACCGCAGTCAAACGCACAAATTATCCAACAGCTTATTTTGCAAATCCAAGCATTGCAAGCAAAGCTCAACGCGCTAAAAGCGGCTCAACAATAAAAGTCCTGTAACACAAAAAAATACTCTTCGAGTTTGTCGAAGAGTATTTTTGATAATTTTTATATTATCTATGTTTACTGTTTTAATACCGATTGCGCTTGCTTCAGTTTTTTTAATCCTCTGCCAGATGCAATAATTTCCTTTGCCATAAAAACTCCATCACGCAATGTTTTTGTAAGTCCGCTGACATAAATGCCGGCTCCCGCATTTAGAGCTATGACATCTGCGCATGGCCCATACACACCAGATAGTGCGTCTTTGATTATTTCTGCGTTATATCGAGTGCTTCCTCCGCGAATTTCTTTTATCGTTGTTGTATGCAGTTCGAACATTTCGGGTTCAATTCTATAATGTGTTACGCTGTTTATTTTTATTTCTGCAACCAATGTTATTCCACAATTGGTTATTTCATCAATTCCGTCTCCATAAACGACAAGCGCGTGTTTCGTATTGTACATTTTACACAACGCATCAGCTACATTTTTAACCAAGTTTCTGCTGTATACTCCAATAACTTGTCTTGTGATACGAGCTGGATTAGAAATTGCCGCCGCAATATTTAATATTGTAGGAATACCCAATTTTACGCGTATTAGACGAAATGTTGAAAGCGCCGGATGAAAGCTAGGCGCATCCAGAAAGGCAATGTTGCTATTTTTTAGTGCCACATCACAGCTAGCAGGATTTTTGCACAATTGCATGTTGAGCGCTTTTAGTACATCACTACTACCCGCGCGTTCTCGATTTGATCGCCCACCATTTTTAATTACAGGAACGCCGGCTTCCGCTATTACAAACGCCGACGCAGTAGATATATTAAATGTATCAAACTGATCTCCGCCTGTTCCACAAATATCAATTGCATTTGCTGGCGCATTCTGAATTTCAACCATGTTTTTTTGCAACCATTTTACAGTAGATACAATATTCTTGCTGTCTATGTCTTTTGCCCAAATAAGAATTGCAGTAAATAATACATCATGTGATTGTTCATAAGCTTCATCCAAAAGTTTATAAAGCTCTTCTTGAGTCAATGTTCGATTATACACAAGTTTTTGTAAAAGTTCTCGTATTTCGCTTTTGGTTAGCATTGTCTTTTCAGCTCTGCTCTGTTTGTGTTGTAGCAAAATAACAACGAAAAATCAATGTGGTGTACTAGACGGGTACATCGGTAACACTTTGGCAGTTTTCTGATAGAACTCC
>CAYIWH010000004.1:0-41258 GCA_964367075.1 uncultured Candidatus Saccharibacteria bacterium
CCCAACTACGAATTGGATGTTAGTTGCTATGAAGCAGATTACTGACCGTGACGGTAACCCGTACGTTTTCGACCTCGACCGTGATGCCTATGGTTTGTGGCTCAACAACTCTTGGGCGAAGTCCACGTACGAGTGGAATCCGTGCTATGAGTTTGTGTTCCGCTTCTGCCCACCAAAGGCGGGCAAGCAAGTTTAAATCTTCAACAGGATAAATAAACGTATTATAGAGTTTATGCAACTTTTCCATTTATCATGTATAATATATTTATGCGTTCTTGGTTTACACTTCACAAAAATAAACCGCAGGAAATTATTGCGATTGATATTGGCACTGCTTCTGTTTCCGCCGCTCTCGCGCATATAAATACAAGCGGATTTATAGAAATTATTTCTGTTTTACGATATCCATTTGATCTTTTAGGCGATTTTACACGCTCGGATAGGCAAAAAAAAGTTATTTATATGTTGAAGAATTCTATTGCAAAGGCTTTTTCCGATATGCATCACATATCTTCATCCACAAACAGTATTAGGATTAGTTTTGCCGATCCATTTTTTGAAGAACGCGAGATTGAAACTATCATTAATCGGCACGATGCTACAAAAACAATTACAGAAAAGGAAATTAATATGGCGCTCGTTGATACAAAAGGGTGGATTGTTCTAAATTCATTAAACAAAAGCGACGGATATGACGTTCTGGTAAATATAGTTCGCAAAGTTACGCAATTGAGAGTAAATGGTTACATTGTTTCTGACGCGGTTGGTTATCGCGGAGATACTTTAGAAATTCGAGTTCACGAATTATCAATAAGTTCAGTTTTGAGAGATTGTATTATAGAACAACAGGATAAATTTTATCCGCACAGTTTTTTGCAGTATTATTCTGATGTGTATCTTTTGAGGCGCGCTATTTTTGAAAAAAAGATTAATCACATGCCAATTTTAGTAATAGATATCGGAGGAGAAGTTACAACGCTATTTGTATTAAAAGATTTTGATATAATACAGAAGTGCGCTCCAATATTTTTTGGTTTAAGAACCCTAGAGCGTCGTATAGCGGCATTTTTAAAAATTGATAGAACACACGCAGAATCAATTGTTCGGCAATATGCCGACGGGACCCTTGATGAAGCGTTAAAGAAAAAAATTGAGTCGCTTTTAGGCGCGTTTCTCGAAGATTGGTATGCTGGTCTTCGCGCATCACTAAAAAACGCATTAGTGCGTCCAGCAATAGTTCAAGTAATGGTAGTCGGTTCTGGCAAGGAAACCTCCTCTTTTATTAAATATTTGGATCTTAATATAAAAGAATTTTCTCGCGAGGAATTAAATATAAAAACCAGCGCTTTTTCAGTCGAAACAGATCTGTTTTTGCCGCAACAGTCTTTATCAGAAGGTGGAGATTCCATTTTAGCCTCATTAATATTATATGGTTGAAATCAAACCAAATATTATAAATAAATCTTCCGGGCGTCGAATTCTCTCTGATATTATTATTTCAAAGCGCGCTGTAACCGCAGAACAAATGTTTAAATCTCCTGTGCCGAGCGTAAAGCGTCCAGAGAAAAAAACAACACGAATTTTAAAAACTCGGCGGAAACTATTTTTAATATTAATAATATTGGGAATAGCAGGACTTATATTTAGTATCGGAACAAATAGAATGGAAATTCGCGTAAATCCGCAAACTATTCGTGTATCGGCAAATAAAACACTATTACTCACGAAAAAATTCGACGAACCAGACAAATTGCCAATACGAACTATGGCGGTGACAGATACAACAGAGGGAATTTTTGATGGACAAGTTTCGTCTTCTTCGGTTGAGAAAAAAGCAAAAGGAATTGTTGTTATTTTTAACAAATCATCAGAAGCTCCGCAAATTCTTATTGCTACAACTCGCTTATCAGCTCCGGACGGCAAAATATATAGAATTCCTCGCGCAATAACTGTTCCCGGATATCGCATAGAAAATAAAGAAATTATTCCAGGCTCAAAAGAGATTGAGGTAGTAGCCGACAGTCCCGGCGAAGAGTATAATATTGGTCTAGTTGATTTTACTATTCCAGGATTTGCAGGTGGCACAAAATTTAAAACAATTTTTGGTCGTTCCAAAACCGCAATGCAAGGAGGATACAAGGGCTCAGAAAATAGTGTAGCGCAAGAAGATCTTAATAAGGCAATTATTAAACTTACCGCGGAAGCAGACGCCAGGGCGGCCGCATTGTTGCGATCTAAAATTTCAACAGACGTTATTTTATTAAAACAATCAGTCGAGAATGTTTTAGTAGATCAAAACATTGAATTATTGCCTAATCAGGGCCCTAATAAATTTAAACTTGTTTTAAAAAACGAAGCGCGCGGAGCCGCTATTGATAAAGAACAACTAATTTCTTTTTTTACGGAAGTTAAATTACCCAAACCAATCCGCGCGGTAAATTTTGATGATTTAACATATAGTTTGACTGGGTATAAATATGATGTGACAGATGGACAACTTAAAATTACTGGCGAAGTTGAATTTGAATCAGTGAGCGATACAGTCGCAATTCAAAAATTTGTTTCAGAAAAAAGGATAACTAAATCGAAGGATATTTTGACTGCCTTTTCGCAGTTGGCAAGCGTAGAGGTGCGTTTTAAGCCATTTTGGTTCAAATATCCACCAGCAAACCCGAATCGTATTGACATTATTTTGCCGTTACGCTAAGATGAAGACCATAATTACAGAATATGATGTAACGCAAACAGGTACTTTTGAGAGCTAACTGATACTATTAATACTCATGCCTAAATCAGATAAAGATACAATTGTAAAGGAAGGGCAAGTCATTGAGGCCTTGCCTGGCGCTATGTTTCGTGTTTTGCTCGATGACGGCAATGAAGTTCTTGGTCATTTGGCAGGAAAAATGAGATTGCATTACATTAAAGTCTTGATTGGAGATAGGGTTGTAATTGAGTTTAGTCCTTATGATGAAAAAAGAGGACGCATTATTAAAAGGTTATAACACATTATATGCAAGTTCGCGCATCAGTAAAGCCTCGATGTATAAAATGCAAAACAATCCGACGAAAGCGCCGACTTGTTGTAATTTGCAGTAATCCAAAACATAAACAACGACAAGGATAAAATATATGGTACGTATAGCAGGAGTAAATATTCCAGATGATAAAAAAATAGCAATTTCGCTTTGCTATATTTATGGTGTTGGAAAATCGCTGTCTCATAAAATTTTAGAGTCCGCTCAAATTGATTTAAATAAGCGAACCAAAGAATTAACTGCGCCAGAAATAAATAAATTACGCGAAATAATTGAAAAAAATTATCGAGTAGAGGGCGATTTGCGAAGAGAGATTACTCTTCATATTAAGCGATTGAAAGATATTGGTTCGTATAGGGGATGGCGTCACAAAAAGAATTTACCGGTACGCGGTCAGCGCACAAAAACAAATTCTAGAACCAGAAGAGGCAATGTGAGAAAAACCATGACTAGCGGCAAACGCAAAGTAGAGAAAAAATAATATTATGGGAAAGAAACGCATAATTCAAAAAAGTGATTTAACCACCGATGAGGGCCGCGCGGCGTCTATTCGTTTGTCGTCGCCAAAAAAGAAAATTGCGGAGGGAGTCGTTCATATTCAGTCAACATACAACAACACATTGATATCAATCAGCGATGCGTTCGGCAATATTATTGTTTCTTCTAGTGCTGGAGCACTTGGTTTTCGTGGCGCCAAAAAAGGGACTCCGTATGCGGCTACCAAGGTATCGGAATTTTTAGGAGAAAAAGCTAAAACTATTGGCATGCAAAAGGTCAACATATTAGTAAAGGGCGTGGGAGCAAGCAGGGAGGCCGCAATTCGATCTTTCGCTGGACAAGGATTTGATATTAGTGTTATTCGTGATATCACTCCAATTCCTCACAACGGTCCGCGCTCTCCTAAACCACGAAGAGTATAATTATGAGAGTTGCAAATACATGCAAGGCTTGTCGAAGGTTGGGAGTATCTGTGTGCGGGCGTCAAAAATGCGCTCTCACAAGAAAGCCATATCCACCAGGAATCAATGGCAAGAAATTTAGACGAGGAGGATCTGAGTTTGGTTTACAATTGCGTGATAAACAAAAAATTAGATTAACATATGGTTTACGAGAAAAACAATTTAAAAATCTTGTTTTACAGGCGTTTAAACAAAAATCAGTTGGTACTACAGAGGCAATAGTGTTGTCTCTGGAATCTCGGCTTGATAATGTAGCGTATCGATTTGGGTTTGCTACTACTCGCGGCGCCGCTCGTCAAATGGTAGGTCATGGACATATTACTGTTAATGGTAGGCGGGTTACTATACCATCATATCGAGTTAAGGTTGGGGATTCTATAGGTATTAGGCTACAAAGTGTTGGACGAGGAATTTTTAATAATTTAGATTTTACAGTGAAAAAAAACATATTGCCTTCTTGGCTTTCATGGGATCATGATAAAAAAACAGGTCGAATAGTCGCTTACCCAACAAGCGATGTGCTCAAAGAGTTGGGTAAGGGATTTAATATTAACGCTATAGTCGAATTTTATTCACGATAATATTATAAGCTCAATAATTTACATAAAATTATGGATAACCAAACAAATACGATTATTTTACCCTCATCTACTCGTGTTGTTCTCGAAGAAGAATTTAAAGGTGTCTACACAATAGACGGATTATATCCAGGCTACGGCAATACATTGGGAAATAGCATCCGCCGTATTTTGTTATCTTCTTTGCCTGGTTCTGCAATAACCAAAGTTAAAATAGAAGGGGTGAGCCATGAGTTTTCTACAATGGAAAATGTAATGGAAGATATTATTACTATTTTGCTCAATTTAAAACAACTTCGTTTTCGTTTGCATGGAAATGAACCGCAAATTTGCACAATAGACGTTCGCGGGTCGAAGGAAATAAAAGGAAAAGACGCCAAATGTCCGTCACAACTGGAAATAGTAAATAAAGATCATCATATCGCAACACTTACAAGTAAAAACGCTAAATTTATTGCAGAACTAACTATTGAGCGCGGACTTGGGTTTGTGCCGTCAGAAAATTTAACAAGAGATAAGGTGCCAGTTGGAACAATTTTGCTGGATGCTATTTTTAGCCCAATTCGCCGTGTTAATTATGAGGTTGAAAATATGCGCGTTGGCGATCGCACTGATTACAATCGATTGCTCTTGACTGTTGAAACTGACGGTTCATTGTCTCCTCGCGAGGCGCTGAAAAGATCTTTAACTATAATGCGAGATCATATTGACAGAATTTCTACGTTTGAAGATGAAAGAGAGCTTAGTGTGGACAGCGGCGCGAAAGAAATGCCTTCCGCACTTTCCACACTTCATGTTTCTCCTAGAATACAAAACCTGTTGATTGAAGCTGGCATTCGTACGCCAGAGGATATAAGCTCAAAGACAGAAGGAGAGTTGCTATCAATAGAGGGGATTGGAGAAAAAGCTCTTACTGATATTAAAAAAGCGCTTCACAAAGCCGGACTTACACTACAAGAACAATAATAAAGCAACAATAATATGCGCGATTTACGAAAAGGACGAAAACTGGGTCGGGTAAAAAATCAGCGAGAAGCACTTTTAAAAAGTCTCGCTGTGAATTTAATTATGCATAATAAAATAAAGACAACCACTCCAAAAGCAAAAGAACTTCGTCCATTTATAGAACGGCTAGTTTCTTATGCAAAAAATGGAGGGGTTTTAGGAGTGCGACAAGTTAAACAAACATTATCGATGGTTGCCGCTGAAAAATTGGTCAAAGAAATTGCGCCTCGCTATGTCGATCGAAAAGGAGGATATACGCGTATTATTAAAGGCTTGCGAAGAACCGGAGACGCGGCTGAGATTTCAGTTATTGAATTTATTTAAGATAATATGTAAATATTTATTAATATAAAATTGTTATTATTCAAAATAATCAATATTATGATAAAAGAAATAATCATTGATGCACAAAAACAGAAATTAGGACGGATTGCCTCTGAAGTGGCAAAATCTTTGCGCGGAAAAACAACTCCTGATTTTTTGCCGAATCGCACAACATTCCCAAAAATTATCGTAAAAAATGTTGATAAAATTAATATGAATGTACGACGTCTAAAGAAAAACAATTTTTCTAGTTATTCCGGATATCCTGGAGGCAGAAAAACACGTCCCATGTTTGATATAGCTAAAAAAGATATACGAGAACTTTTAAGACGCGCGGTATGGGGGATGCTTCCAAAAAATAAATTAAGAAGCGTGATGATTAAAAATTTGATAATATATCATGGCAACGACAAGTAAAATAAAAGAAGATAAATATTTTGAAGCAGTAGGAAGACGCAAAACCTCTATTGCTAGAGTGCGCATTTTTATAAAATCCAAAGGAAGTGATATTACTATTAATGAAAAAACACTTGAACACTATTTTCCAACTGTAGCGCTTAGGAAGATTGTTGAAGAAGCGCTAATTACTTCTGGCATTAAGTTTTATAACATTACTGTTAAACTAAAAGGTGGAGGAATTCATTCTCAAGCGGAGGCACTAAGGCATGGAATCTCTCGCGCGATTTTGAAGATAAGTGGAGACCATCGCAAAGCACTCAAAGTAAGAGGGTTTTTGAAACGCGATCCGAGGATGAAAGAACGCCGCAAATTCGGCCTCAAAAAAGCCCGCAAAGCTCCGCAGTGGGCGAAGCGCTAAACGCGCTCCGCAGGTACCCACTCCTCGGCCTGTGGCGAGTTTATCGAACCATTTCCAGAAAACCCATATATTGCAATGGGTTTTTTGCTTGGTGTCTGTTGAGACCTCAAAAAGGTTGACAGAAATATGCTTTAGGTGTATAATAGGATCAAAAGTTCGCAGTACCCAAAAAACAGGCCTAACAGCCTCAAAACGAAAGGAGAAGGAAGGATATGGAGCCTACGCCGGAGTTTTGTAACGAAATTCGCAATGTGTGGGGGAACCCATACCGTGTGGCTGATGTCGCTTTTGGTGAGCTCTTTGATCATAGCGATGATATCTGTCTCGACTACGACGATCAGGTTCGCTACGCCAAGAAGATTGGTGTTCTCGCGGGTTTGATGAAGGACGGGTCACCAGAGGGGTTCGTGAAAGCATTCACGAGCCAAGTGCTCAATGACGAGTAGTCGATGAAAGCGGCGAGCGCTGGGGGAAATCCGCCAAAGGCGGACAAGTCCTCAGCGCCTTTTTTCTTTGCAAAATTTTTGGAATCCTCGTTTTACTTATACACACCAAAGAGGGTTGACATTAAGATTATCTTAAGATAATCTTAATATATATGAAACAAACTACGATTATTGGACTTAAAGAGCTTCGAGAAAATACTAAAGATTTTATTAAAGAAGTCGGGAAAGGAAAGACATTTACCGTTGTACGTCGATCACAACCTATTTTTAAGATTGCTCCTGTGGACCAGTGGGGCGATGATGGATTATGGGAAACTGTTGTCGATTTTGGAGCAATTAAAAAAGAAGGTATCTTAGCGCGTGATGTTTTGAAGTTACTTCGCAATCGAAGCAATGGACAAAATAACAAAATTTCTCAATAAACTTTCTTCAAAAGAGAAGGAGGTTGTGGTAAATATTATTTCGCATATTTTAGCAAACGATTTTTTTCATCTTGATATTAAGAAGCTAAAAGGAGAAAATAATATTTTTCGGGTACGAAAGGGAGATATTCGTATTATATTTCAAAAGAAAAAAAATAACATATTTATTCTTGCAGTGGAACGACGGAGTGACACAACATATTCAAAATAAAAATTCCTAAAGCTTCCAATAGCCCATAACATTGCAGTGGGCGAAGAGATAACGATTTATCTTTTTGCGGTAATCGCATATTAAGGGTTAATTACGTAGAATATCAAGTGAGCCGCATGACATTGTCTTAGCGGTTTTTTATTTACGGAAGTTCTATAGAAAAATTTTGTTTGTTGTCTTGTATAAAAATTGTATTTGTATTTTTACCAAGAAATTTTGGGTTATCACCTTGATATATTGGAACAAAGTTTTGCCCATTTACGGAATCCATTTCCAACGCCCATATTTCACCCCCCATTTCCATAAGCAGATAATCTCCGTGGTCAGGATATGCGATAATGTTTCGAATTTTTGCAGGCAAAGTCAAAATTAAAATAGATCTAGTTTTTTGCCATTGAGGCATTTTATCGAGCTCGCCGATCCAATACGATCCAATTGTATGGTCATCCCAATAAATAACACGATTTTGACTATCATCAAAGATAAGATTACTTTTTGTTCGCAGAAGTGAAATTAATATTTGAGCAACGTCGCTCTCGAGACCTAGTAGTGTTTCCTTTGTAGTAGTGCTTTCGTCCACCTTCTTGTTATTTATATAAAAAGTTTTATCCTCTCCAAGCACCAATAGGGTATTTGATTGTGGAAGTTGCCAAAATTTTTCAACTCCTACAAATACAGGCCTTGGTTTGGGAATATCTTTTTGATAAATAGTATGTTTGGAAAGATAATAGGCTGGTGTTAGTTCATATGTTGTAGTTGCTATATTTTGTACTGATAATTTATTAGGAATTAATAATACATCATATGCTGTAACTATTTCAGGCGACACATTAAACATTTTATACCATTCATAAAACATATTTTTTGTTACTCGTATTTCATGGTTGCCAGGACCCACGTTTTTTATAAGAGCATTTTGAGAAAGCAAAGAAGTATTTTTTTGTTTTTTTCCATCCATTGTTACTGTGGCGCCAGATTGATTTGCTTGGATAAAAATGCCGCCGGTTTTTTGAATTTGCCATTTTGATCCTATGCGATATCCTAAACTATAAAAAAGTACTACTATTGCTAGTATAAAAAAAGCAACAATAGTAATCCAAAATATAAATTTACGTTTTCGTTTCGTGAGCATAATAAATATTGTGCAGTACTATTGTAACATATTTTTTTGACTTTACGCATATTTTTCAATATTATTGAAACATAACAATGGCTAATTTTATAATACAGGGTGGGAAAGAAATAACTGGCGAAATCGCAGTTTCCGGAAGCAAAAACTCAACCTTACCGGCTTTGGCTGCATCTTTGTTGTTTCAAAATCCAATTGAATTTAAAAACATTCCACAAATTGAAGATATTTTTCGTATGCAAGAACTCATGAGCTCTATAGAAATTAATCATACAATAGATACGGCATTGGTAAGAAAATTTCGAGGATCTGTGCTGGCAATAGGTCCTTATGTGGCGCGATTTGGTTTGGCATCATTTCCGCATCCAGGAGGGTGCAAAATTGGCGCAAGACCAATAGATATGTTTATTCATGGATGGGAGGCTATGGGCGCGCGATGTTTTATTCCTCCAAGAGTAGAGCGAGGTGATGGCTTGTATAGTGTTGATACAACAAGCGGGCTTATGGGATGTGATTATGCGTTTCGCGTTAGTAGTGTTACTGGCACAGAAAGCATGATTATGACTGCCGTGCTTGCTACTGGCACAACGATTTTACGAAATTGCGCCAAAGAACCGGAAGTTATTGCTTTAGCCGATTTTTTAAATAATAATGGAGCAAAAATTTCTGGAGTAGGAACATCGGAAATAACAATCGAAGGCAGAGGAGGAAAATTGCTGGATAGCAACGTTCCATTTGTAGCTCCTCCAGACAGAATTGAGGCAGGTTCATTTATTTTGCTTGGCGCGCTTACTTCGCCAAAACTTGTCGTAAGGGGATGCATATTAAGCGAACAAAAAGCGCTTATTGATGTACTAGATCGCGCTGGAGTATCTATTGATATTCGTGGGAATGAAATTGCTGTGTCTAAACCATCAGCACTAAGACCATTTCATATTAGAACGGAGGAATTTCCAGGATTTCCTACTGATTTACAGGCGCCGGCGACAATACTTGCTACACAGGCTGAAGGCGAGAGTATTATTGAAGAAACTATTTTTGAGAGCCGGCTAACATATGTAGCTGATTTAAACAGAATGGGCGCTAATATTATGGTGCATAGTCCGAGGCGTGCCACTGTAGTTGGCAAAACAGAGCTTCGTGGTTCTCGACTATTAAGTCCGGATATTCGAGCGGGTCTGGCGTTTATTTTTGCGTCATTGATTGCAAATGGAGAATCTATAATTGGCGAAGCGTATCAAGTTGACAGGGGGTATGAAAAAATAGATGATAGACTACGTGCGGTAGGAGCAGACATTATAAGACAATAATATTATCTATGGGATTATTTATTAGAAAAATAGGAATAGATTTGGGGACTGCCAATACATTAGTATATATTCCAGGCAAGGGTATTATACTCAACGAACCATCTGTGGTTGCGGTCGCTATGCCTGATAATAAGGTTCTTGCGGTGGGAAATGACGCGAAGGTTATGATTGGGCGCACTCCCGAATCTATTGTAGCTTCTCGTCCTATGAAAGACGGAGTAATTGCGGATTATCGTGTCACCGAAGCAATGCTTCGTTATTTTATTTCCAAAGCGGTAGGACGTTGGAATTTGGTAAAACCGGAAGTGTTGATTTCTGTCCCAGCAGGTGTTACTTCTACAGAGCGGAGATCTGTGGTGGAAGCGGCGCTCAAGGCAGGCGCTAAATCAGCATTTGTAATCAAAGAGCCGATTTTAGCAGCGATAGGAGCGGGGATTCCTATTCATGAACCGCGAGGACATATGGTGGTGGATATTGGCGGTGGTACTACAGATGCCGCTGTAATTTCTCTCGGAGGCATTGTAAGCTCTATGTCAGTAAAAGTAGCTGGCAACAAAATTGATCAAGCAATTGTTGATTATATAAAAAAACAGTACAACTTGGCAATCGGCGATCGAACCGCCGAGGAGATTAAAATTAATATTGGGTCAGCTATTCCAGTAGAAGAGGAGCTTATTATGACTATTAAGGGGCGCGACTTTTTAACAGGACTCCCGCGCTCTATAGATATTCGCACCAATGAAATAGTAAAAGCGATAGAGTCAGAATTGCGCGATATCATAAAAGCGATCAAGCAAGTATTGCATCAAACTCCTCCAGAACTTGCGTCCGATATAATTGAGCAGGGGATTACCATGACTGGCGGAGCGTCGCTTCTTAGAAATTTTCCAATACTTGTCGCGCGCTCAACTGGAGTACCGGCGATTGTCGCGAAAGACGCACTGTTTTGTGTTGTAAATGGGACAGGAATCGCGCTTGAGTATTTTGATGTATACAAAAAGAGTGTTGTAGCGAAAAGATAATAACTAATGAACTCCTCAATAGAAATTTTAAAGAAACAATTAGAGTGTGGATTTTTGCCGCAAGCGTATTTATTTTGGGGCAATGATAATAAAACAAAAGAAAAAGCGATTGAATATATTTTAGCGTCTCTTTTGGGGGATAATTTTCGCACCCATTCTAATTTTTATGAAGCGGTTCCGGAGAAGAATGACAATGGAAAGGGCAGTATTTCAATAGAATCTATGCGCGACTTACGAGCGCGAGCTTTTCAAAAACCATTTGATGAAAATAAAAGTAAGTTTGGCGCGAAAAATGTTTTTTTAATTCGTGAAATTGATTTATTACAATATGATGCGTCATCTGTACTTTTAAAACTTTTGGAAGAACCGCCAGAAGGCGCCTTTTTTCTTGCGACAACGACTAATCGCACGGCAATACTTTCTACTATAAAGTCTAGATTTTTGATGTTACGATTTTGGAACAATGCTCATCAAACACAATTTGAACAAATTGAATATTTTAAAAAAATGTCATATTTTGAACGCTGTAAAGAAATTCCCAAAATTATTGAAAAAGGTAGCTTGGATAGTTTGTTGCTGGAATCATTGATGCTCATGGAAGATAAAATGCGCCTCGACATTATAAAGGGCGATGGAATCCATAAATCAGTTGACGCGCTTGAGCGGTTGCTTTTGGCGTATCGCGAGATGACAAATCCGACAATCAACAAGCGTCTTTTGGGAGAATACTGTGCGATGCTAATATAATGTTCAACATCAGATGTTGAACATATATACACGTTAAAAATTTATGCTATACTAATTTTAATGATTGATTTTACAAAAGAAGAAAAAGAATTAAATACAATTATTGAAAGATTTGAGAGAAATTTAAAAGAATTGCGCACCGGAAGAGCACATATTTCAATGGTGGAAAATATTGAGGTGGAAATATATGGCGCGAAAACACCGCTAGTGCATGTAGCCGCTATTTCAACTCCTGACCCAAGAAGTATTGTGATAAAACCATGGGACAAATCTACAATGCAGGCAATTGAGCAAGCGCTGGCTAAGGCAAACTTGGGTGCAAATCCAATCGCTGAAAAAGACCAAATTCGTCTTTCAATTCAGCCGCCCACAGAAGAACGCAGGCGCGAATTGGTTAAAATTTTAGGTAAAAAAGCGGAAGACACGAGAATCGCAATCAGAAAATTTAGAGATGATATTTGGAAGACGATTCAAGAAGAAGAAAAAGAAAGGAAAATTTCCGAAGATCAAAAATTTTCGCAAAAAGAAAAAATGGAAAAAGTAATTGAAAATGCCAACAAAAAGATTGCCTACATTTCCGCCAAAAAAGAAAAAGAAATAATGGAGGTTTGATGATCACAACTTTAATTTTATTTTTTATATTGTTGTCTGTGCTGATTATTTCCCACGAGTGCGGGCATTTTTTCTCAGCAAGGGTATTTGGTATTCGCGTGGATGAATTTGGTTTTGGATTGCCACCGAGGATCACAGGGATTATGCGCAACGGAACTCTCTATTCGATCAATTGGTTGCCTTTTGGGGGATTTGTCAAAATTCATGGAGAAAAGGGTGATAGCGGAGGCGATCAAAATAGTTTTGCCAATAAGCCAGCTTGGGCGCGTTCTTTGGTACTATTGGCCGGAGTGTTGTCGAACATTGTCCTTGCTTTTATCTTGATGAGTGCTGTCGTTTCTTTGGGGATGCCTGAGGCGATCGATGAAGCGGATCGATCGCTATATCCTGATGCGGAGCTTGCTATCTCTGGGGTAGTCCCTGGGGGGTCTGCGGACAAAGCAGGCATACAGGCGGGAGATTATATACGTACTATTGCTGCGGAAAACGCTATTTTGGTGCGTCCACAAAAAATTTCCGACATTCAAGAGTTGATCAAGCAAAACACCAACAAAGAGGTTATTTTTAAAATTAAAAGAGATGGTCAAAATTTGGAAAAAAGCGTTTTGGTACGCGCCAATTCGCCTTCGGGTGAAGGCCCCACTGGCATTGAGCTTTCTTGGGTGCATACAAAAAAAGTTATTTGGTATATGATGCCAATAGAAGGAGCAAAACTTACTTATAACATTACTAATGCGACCGTAGAAGGGTTGTGGGGAGTCGTCACAAACTTGTTTAGTCATGGCACGCCAGGAGTAGAGGTCGCAGGACCAGTAGGGATTTTCAATCTTGTAGGGTCCACACGTCATGCTGGTATCAGTTCGTTTTTGTTTTTTATGGCGGTACTCTCTATCAATTTGGCGCTTATCAATGTGCTACCGATCCCCGGGCTCGACGGAGGACGTTTTTTGTTTGTTATTATTGAAGCAATAAGAGGGAAACGTATATCACAAAAAGTAAGTGCAATAACTCACGGACTTGGATTTATCGCTCTTTTGGTGCTAATGCTTTTTATTACATTTCTAGACATCGCGAAGGTGTTTTAGCTATAAATCTGTATATTTATTAATGGCAATGTTTTTACGTTTATTTTTTGGTTTACAGCTATATTGTTAAATACGGTGCTATGGAAGATATTGTTTACATATATTCTTGTTTGATCTGATGGATTGAACAATCACAAAATGAAGAACCCAACCACATTACAGGTTGGGAATTGTCGCTGGATTAGGAAGTAGAATAGACCTGGTTTTTCTCAATAAGTTTTACAAATTTTGCAATTTGAATGTCTGTATCGTTGTATCTCATTTCTACAGCGTAGACGGATTCATATAACTGTGCCCATATCGGGTAGCTTCCATTGTGAGTTTTTGCAAATAGACGAGCAACTGTATCGCGCCGATCTCGATCTTCTTCTTTCATAATAAGATTATCGAATAAAGATCGAGGAATATGAAGAATGCGCCTGCCATAACCGCCGTCATGCAATCCGCACTGACCATATTGTTTGATTAAAGGCATAAAGAACTCTTTTCTCTGGATTTTTGCTCTCCGAAATTAAATTTAATACAACAAAACAGATTTGTCAACAATTTGTGATATAGAAAAAAGTACGCTACACTATGACCATGCGGCAATCTAAACTATTTGTAAAAACATTGCGGGTGGCGCCAAAAGACGAAGAAAGCATCAATGCTAAACTTTTAATCCAGGCAGGATATGTCCAAAAACTTATGGCAGGGGTGTACTCATTTTTGCCACTCGGACTCATTGTTTTAAAAAAAATAGAAAATATTATCAGAGAAGAAATGAATCGTGTCGGCGCAGAGGAAATATTGATGCCGGCGCTTCATCCTGTTGAAAATTATGAAAAGACCGGTCGGCAAGCTATAGAAGATCTTTTTCACACCACGCTCAATAATAAAAAAAAATTAGTTTTAGGACAAAGCCATGAGGAAGTTGTGGTTCCATTGATTCAAAAATATATTTCTTCGTATAGAGACTTACCTTTGGCTGTATATCAGATACAGACAAAATTCAGGAATGAGCTTCGCGCAAAATCCGGACTTTTCCGCGGCAGAGAATTTATTATGAAAGACTTGTATTCATTTCATCTATCCGAAGACGACCTGGATGTTTATTATAAATTGGTTCAAACAGCTTATCAAAAAATATTTGATAGAGTAGGTATTTCAGCAAAGACATTTCTCACTTATGCTGGCGGAGGCACATTTTCAAAAACTTCGCATGAATTTCAAACAATTACAGAATCTGGCGAAGACACTATTCTTATTTGCGATAAATGTCATATTGCCGTGAATGAAGGAGATCTCAATTTGTTTCCAAAATGTCCAAAGTGTGGTGGAGAATTGGGTAAATCTACAAAATCGGTAGAAGTTGCCAATATTTTTCCACTAAAATCACGCTATTCTGATGCTTTTGGCATGAAAGTAAAGGATAATAATGGGCAAGACAAATCGGTTATTATGGGTTGCTATGGGATTGGTGTAACTCGTCTTATGGGTGTTGTTGCAGAACTTTTTTGCGATGAAAAAGGACTTATATGGCCACAAGAAATTGCTCCATTTGCTGTACATTTAATTGGTTTGAGCAATAATGTAAAAGCTGAAGCGGAAAAACTATATGAAGCCTTGCAAAAGGCAAATGTTGCTGTACTCTATGATGATAGAGATAGTTCAAGTGCCGGCGAGAAATTTGCTGATTTTGATCTTATTGGCATTCCGATACGAGTGGTTTTGAGCGATAAAACCATTGATCAGAAAAAAGTCGAAGTCAAATATCGCACTTCTCAAAAGATTGAATTAATATTTATTGATCAACTTATTTCATACATTAATGTTTGGTAAAATTTTTAGTACATTTTCTAAAGATCTTGGCATTGATCTTGGTACGGCAAATACCTTGGTATATGTTCGCAATGAAGGTATTGTGATTAACGAACCGTCAGTTGTAGCTATAAATCAAAAAACATCTCAAATTGTTGCAATTGGCGCTGACGCAAAAAAAATGGTTGGTCGTACTCCAGGTCATATTATTGCTGTTCGTCCATTAGTATGCGGAGTTATTTCAGATTTTGAAGTAACTACAGAAATGCTTAATTATTTTATAAAAAAAGTGCACTCTTCATTTACGCAGCTTTTTGCGCGTCCCAGGATTGTTATTGGAATTCCATCTGGTATTACCGAAGTTGAGCGAAGAGCGGTACGAGATGCCGCGTACAATGCCGGAGCTCGCGAAGTATATCTTATTGAAGAGCCTATGGCGGCGGCTATTGGCATGCGTCTTCCTGTTCAAGAGCCGATTGGAAGCATGGTCATTGATATTGGTGGCGGCACTACTGATATTGCGGTTATTTCGTTGGGCGGAATTGTGATTTCCCGCAGTTTACGTATAGCTGGAGACGCATTTAATGAAGATATTGCAAATTATGCAAGAGATGAATTTAAACTTCTTATAGGAGAACGTACCGCAGAAGATATTAAAATATCAGTAGGATCAGTTTGGAAAACAAGCCAATCATTTGAAGGAACATTGCGCGGACGTGATTTAGTAACTGGATTGCCAAGAGAGATTCTAGTGACCGATGCCGATATCCGCGCTGCTTTATCAAAGTCTGTGCGCACGCTTATTGAATCAGTTAAAGCAACCATTGAAGACACTCCTCCTGAATTGGTAAGTGATATTATGCACCGCGGTATTTTATTAGTAGGTGGAGGAGCGTTGATTCGCGGATTAGATAAGCTGATAGAAAAAGAAACCAAAATACCTGTATATTTAGCGGAAGATCCTCTTACTGCCGTTGTGCGAGGCACTGGGATTATTTTAGAGGACATTGATTTATTGCGCGATGTTTTGTTAGAAGATGAATCTGATTTACCTCCAGATTAACAAATATAATGGTTTTTATTATACATCAAAATCGTCGTTTCTTTGTTTGGTTACGGTGGACTTTTCTTTTATTTTTTGTTCTTATCTTTTTTATTTTAGACGGACCATCTCTTATTGTTCGAGGTTCAATAATGATAAGTAAAACGTTTTCTTTTTCTAATACTGAAAATACCGTTTCGTCAGCCAAAATTGTTGCGCTTCAGGCAAAAATAATAGACCTTGAAATAGAACAAGAGCGTCTTAAGGCGTTGCTTGGGAATACAGAAAGGTTTAATAAAATAATACCCGCTAATATAAGCTTTAGCGGCGGGTATCTTTTTTCTGATTCAATTGTTATTGATCGTGGGGAAATGAACGGCGTTGCTATTAATGATTATGTTGTTACTCAAGATGGTATATTTATAGGTTCCATCACTAGGTTGGAAGCATATTGGAGCCGAGCTATTCCATTTACTCAATTAGGACACAAAACCATTGTTCGTGGCGGGCAAAATAAAGAAATAATTTTCGAAGTAAGCGGCATAGGGGGCGGCGAAGCGGCTGTCGATTTGCCAGTGGGCATGAATATAAAAACAGGCGATATTTTTTGGTCTGGAGAACATCCAAATTTTATAATTGGAATTGTTGATAGCATTGATGCGTCTCCAGCAAAGCAAATTCAAACTGTTTATTTTAGGCCACCAATCGCGTTTAAGTTTCTTATATCAGTAAACATTCATAAAAAAAACATTTAATATGATACGATGGCGCAGTATTATTACTGGGATTTTGTGTGGTATTGTTTTTGAAAGTATTTTAAGCGCGCCTTCACAGGGATTTTACCTTGTATCAATTATTTTAGTTTCTATGTTGTATACGGCGTTACCTCTTACGAAGAAGTTTTTAAATATCGGAATTGCGTGGTTATGCGGCGTTAGTTTTATGTCTATCTGGGCTTTGTTATTAGCAGACGGACATATTTTTTCATTTAATTATTTCGTACATCTAATAATAATTATTACTTTTTGCTCGATTATTATATATGTGGCAGATTCGAAAAAATAAAAAAACAATTGATATTGATGAGATATTCATGGATGTTAAAAATTTTCCAGGATATCATGCGGAAAATCTTGAAGGAGTTTTGGAAAAACCAATTACAACCAAGGTTTTTTTTATTTTGGGCGCCATTTTTTGTATTGTAAGTGTTGGTTTTTTATTTCGCGCAGTATTTTTACAAGTTGTCAATGGTGATTTATTTCGTTTAAGATCTGATAATAATAGACTTCGATTTGTATATATTGAGCAAGAGCGTGGTATTATTTATGATCGCGGTGGCCAAATACTTGCAAGTAATATTCTTAGAGTTATTTCAAATAATAACAGTACAACAACAAAGGCAAGTGATTTTAAGCTTTTGCGCAGGTATCCTGAAAATGGGTTTTTGCATGTACTTGGATATCTAAAAACTGAAGTCAATACGACCATTGGTGTGAGTGGATTGGAGGAAAAATATGATGATATTTTGCGTGGAACACCTAATAAGCGCATTGAGGAGGTTAGCGCGTCCGGATTAGTTATTGGTAGCGGAACAAATTTTATTGGAAATCCAGGGAACGGAGTTCTTACTTCATTATCAAGAAACTTACAATTAAAATTATCTGATTTTATTAATCAAACGAAAGATGAGCGAGGTTTTACTGGAGGAGCCGGAATTGTTATAGATGTTACAAATGGAGAAATACTTGCACTTACCAGTATACCTGGATTTAATCCTAATATGCTTTCCGAAAAATTGACTTCGGAAGAATTTAAAAAAATCATTAATGATCCTGGCCTTCCATTTTTTAATAGAGCGCTTTTTGGTTTATATCCACCAGGATCTATTGTTAAACCTGCGATTGCCGCTGGAGCTCTCAAAGAAGGCGTTATTGATGCAGAAAAAGAAATAATTACCAATGGCCAGTTGATACTTCCCAATCCTTATTTTCCAGATAAACCAAGTATTTTTTTGGATTGGAAAAATCATGGCGCAGTTGATATGAGACGCGCTCTCGCAGTATCAAGCGATGTTTATTTTTATGAGATTGGTGGAGGATTTCAATCACAGCAAGGATTAGGGGCCGAGGGAATAAAAAAATATTTTAGATTATTTGGTTTTGGCGACGCGACTGGAATAGATATTTTTGGGGAAAAAACTGGCAATCTTCCTGATATAACTGCAAAAATAAATGGCAGGTCATGGAGTGTTGGCGATACATATCATCTTGCAATTGGACAAGGACCTCTTTTAGTTACACCAATACAAATTGCAGTTTATGTAGCGGCAATCGCTTCAAGGGGAAACATTTTTCAGCCTCATATTGCAAGAGCAATTGTTGATGAAAATAAAAATATAATACAACAATTTATATACTCGCCAAAGCGAACAAATATTTTGCCAAATGATATATTTTCAGTTATTCACGATGGGATGAGACAATCCGCGCTTGTTGGAACCGCGTCAGCATTGGGAGGATTGCCGATTCGTGTTGCGGCTAAAACAGGAACCGCGGAAATAGGAAAAACAGGAAGAGTGCACTCGTGGTCTATAGGATTTTTTCCATACGAAAAGCCTCGACTAGCATATGTAATATTAATGGAGAGCGGTTCTGTTCATAACTTGGTTGGAGCTACTTATGTGGCTTCTCAAATGCTACAATGGATGTCGGAAACTAATTTTTTGGAATCGCTTGATAAACCTATTGAGAAATAAGCTGTTACAGTTTATTATTTGCTATATTTATTAGATCGGGGTATACTTAACCATTATGCCAGATCCAGATTCAGAGTATTTTAGTGAGGTGGGACTCGAAAAGCTTAAAAAAGAGCTTGATGAGCGCAAAACAAAAGTAAGGCAAGAAATTGCTCAACGTTTGGAATATGCCAAAAGTCTCGGTGATTTGTCCGAAAATTCGGAATATCAAGAAGCAAAAGAATTTCAAATGCTAAATGAATCAACTATTGCCGAACTTGAGGATACATTAAGGCGCTCTGTTTTGGTTCACAAAAGCATCGCCGGGGACACTGTAGAAATTGGATCATATGTTACTGTTGAAGATGTAAAAAATAGAATCAAGATGTCATTTAATATTGTTGGCGCAAACGAAGTCGCCCCACTGGAAAACAAAATTTCACATGAATCTCCTTTGGGTCATGCTATTTTTGGGCACAAGAAAGGTGACATAGTGAAAGCTCAAACGCCAAAGGGTCAGGTTGAATATAAGATTATTGATATTTCCTGATTTTTATCAGCATGTCCACTCCAGGAGAAGAAATTAGAAATAATCGTATTAAGAAACTAGAACGGCTTCGCATTCAAAATATTGATCCGTATCCAGAACGGTGTTCTTTTATTTTGATATCTATTATTGATGTGCAAAATTCTTTATCAAAATATATAAAATCAAGCCGAGCGGTTGGTATTGGTGGGCGCGTAATGGCGAAACGTGAACACGGGAAATCCATATTCATAGATATTTTTGATGGATCAGGACAATTTCAATTATTTATTGCGGAGGACCGAGTAGGAGAAAAATCGTTTAAGCAGTTTGCCGATTTCATTGATATCGGTGATTTTATTGGAGCTCGAGGGAAGGTTTTTTATACAAAGCGCAAAGAGCCAACTATCGAGATTTCTCAATGGGAGATATTGTCAAAATCTTTATTGCCATTGCCGGAAAAATGGCATGGTCTTTTGGATGTGGAGGGGCGTTTTAGAAAAAGATATTTAGACCTTGTGATGAACGCCGATGTTCGAGCGCGTTTTTTAATGAGAAGTCGAATTGTTGCTAGTATTCGCGAATTTTTGCAGGACAAAAATTACATAGAAGTGGAAACTCCTATTTTGCATGCGATTGCTGGAGGGGCTCTTGCTCGACCATTTCAAACACATCATCATGCGCTGGATCAAGATTTTTATTTGCGTATTGCTCCTGAATTATATTTAAAGCGCCTCATGATAGGGGGATTCCAAAAAATTTTTGAAATAGGAAGAAGTTTTCGCAATGAAGGCATTGATCATACACATAATCCAGAATTTACTATGTTGGAGTTATATTCGGCGTTTGAAACTCGAGATGATCTTATACGATTAACGCATGAATTATTTCAAATAACTTGTAAAAAATTGTATAAAAAAACAAAATTTGAATTTCAAGACAAAGAAATTGATTTTACAAAATTTAAAACAATTTCATTTAATGATGCCATGGAGCGATATGCATCTATGCCAATGTATAATTCTAAAACAAAAGAAGATATTTTAATAACAGCGAAACGCTTCGGAGTAAATCCAGAAAAATCTGACACAAAATCAAAAATTGCTGACTTTATTTTTAAAAAAATTGTTCGTCCGAAATTAATTCAACCAACGTTTTTAATTGATCATCCTTTGGAAATTTCCCCGCTTGCTAAAAAAAATCCAACAAACTCGGAGACAGTTTTGCGTTTTCAATATATTGTTGGAGGATTTGAGTTGGCAAATGGTTTTTCAGAACTCAACGATCCTATAGATCAAGCAGAACGTTTTCGTGCACAGGAAAAGTTGCGAGGAGCCGGAGAGGGAGAAGCAATGTCATATGACGAGGATTTTGTGGAAGCTCTAGAATACGGCATGCCGCCTGCCGCTGGACTCGGAATTGGTATTGATCGGCTGGTTATGCTTTTTACAAATACTGACAACATAAAAGAAGTTATTTTATTTCCAACAATGCGCCCAAAGCAATAAAAACAATTTACTTAGCAAATTATACTGCGAACAATAAGAGATATATTGTGTGATGTATTAAAGGACAAAATATGACAGAACAACAACAAACAGAATCTAATAAAAGCAAAGAGAGAAATTTGGTAGAATTAACAGACGGCATTATTGTATTAAAACCATTTACAATTGATGATGCGGAAGAACATTTACACGGTGATGATATAGAGCAAGAAAAATGGTTAAGTGGAGGAAAAAGCACAATTGATACCGTGACAAGTTGGATAAAAAGAAATAAAAACCTTTGGGAGAGTGCAGGTCAAATTTTTAATTTTTCGATTCGAACAGCGCAAAACAACAAAATAGTTGGAATGATTGAAGCTAATATTGATTCTAAAAGTGTTACAGGGATTAAAGAAGGTGATGCTAATATTTCCTATGGTATATATCCAGAGGCTCGCGGTAGGGGATATGTAGTAAGAGCTATAAATTTGATTCAAGAATTTTTAAAAGAAAAAAGGATAAATCGACTGGTAATTCGTATAGATCCAGAAAATCTAAATTCACTCAGAATACCAAATAGATGTGGTTTTAAGAAAATCGGAAATGTTATTACAGAACAAGAAGAAAAACTTCTAATCTTCACTAAAAATTTAAAGTAACTTGTTTTGTGTTCACAACAGACACATTACAAAAACATTAAAAGCTAGATAGAGCTGGATAGTATTTATATTAATATAAAGTCAAGTACTTTTACTATAGCAAAAGTACTTGACTTTTGTAGGTCGGAAATGATATGGATTATATATGCGCCAAAAAAATAAGCAGAGTGTACAATTGCGACCAACTACACAAAAAGTACTGGTATTATTATTGGGAGGACTAGCTCTTGGATTATCTGGAAGCCCAAGTAATTACTTTAGAATTTTAAAAAACATACAAAAAGATTGGTTATCTATAAACAACAAGGCCTTACACAATGCAATTAAAAGTCTTTACCGATCAAAACTTATTGATGCAAAAGAAAATGAAGACGGCACCATAACTATGTTTTTAACTGAGGCCGGCAAGACAAGGGCTATTTCGTATAATATTGAGTCAATATTTATTAAACCAATGAAAAAATGGGATTATATGTGGCGTCTAGTTTTGTTTGATATTCCAGAATCAAAGAAAAAGGCGCGCAATGCTCTCTCTCAAGTTTTAAAAAATATTGGCATGTTGCAATTACAAAAAAGCGTTTTTATTAGTCCATATGAATGTAAAGATGAAATTAATTTTGTAATTGAATTTTTTCAATTAAAACAGCATGTAAGATATGCGATTATCCAGCATATTGATAACGAGTTAGATTTAAAAAATATTTTTCATCTATTATAAAATATGGTAAGAATATCGAATACTTTTACTATAGCAAAAGTATTCGGAATTTATTTTAAGAGTATTTAATATGAGCTATATTATCTTGAATTACGAAACTCACGAAGGTACACTTTTTGCAGTGACTTGCGCCCGCCTAGCAGAAGACGTCGAGTCAAGGCGGGCAGGCGGGTAACCGAGCCTGCCTACCGCAGGCAGGCAGAAGCTGATTTTTCAGCAGAAAAATACAGCGGTCCCGGCAAAAAGTCGTATTGAGGGAGTTTCGTAATTCAAAGTATATTAAGAAGTAAAAAAATTAAACAAAATTAGAATCAAAAGACATATGTGAATAACTTGTGTGTATAATAAGAATTTCATTAAAAATAGGCCTATTTAGGCCTATTTTTGCTTTCATGAAAATATTTGCAGTTTTGTGCGTGGTGGAATAGAATGATAATAAGGTGGGAAAAAGTGGATAAAGCTGTGGATAAAGTGCATAACCAAACATTTATGTTAATCGGAGAATATTTACACACAATAGATCAAAAAAACCGCCTTTCTGTTCCTTCAAAATTTCGCAAGGAATTGGGCAAACGAATTGTTGTCACACGAGGACTAGACCGATGTTTGTTTTTGTATTCTGTTGATGAATGGAAGGTTTTTGCTGAGAAATTATTAGCAAATCTTCCGTGGGGGAAAGCAGATGCTAGAAGTTTTCAGCGCACAATGATTGCTGGTGCGATGGATTGCGAGATAGATGCTCTCGGACGTATTTTATTGCCCGACTATCTCAAACAGTATTGTAATATTTCTGATGAAGCAATTATTGTTGGACTTTATCGCAGAGTTGAAATTTGGAATCCGGAGCTTTGGAAACAATATTCCGAGGGCGCGCAAAGACAAACAGAGGTAATAGCGGAAAAATTAGGAGAACTTGGAATGTATTAGTGATGAAACGCATTCATGATCCGGTATTATTGGAAGAAACATTAGCACTTTTAAATCTTAAAAGCGGAGATATGGCGATTGATGGAACTCTTGATGGCGGTGGGCATGCCGAGACGATACTTCAATGTATTTATCCAGGAGGCAAGGTTTTGGGTATAGAACAAGACGCAGACATGGTTGAATTTATTGAACGACGCAAAAAAGAAGAAGGCGGAATATGGAAAGCCCTTATTGTACATCATGGAAATTTTCGAAACATTGTCAATATTGCAAAAAAATACAATTTATCACCAAACGCGATATTATTTGATCTTGGAATATCACGATGGCATTACACAGAAAGCGGAAGAGGGTTTTCATTTCGCAATCCAGACGAACCACTATCTATGGCTCTAGAAGACGCATCAGAAACAAAGCGCGCTGCCGCTGAACTTTTAAATTATGCGTCGCGTGAGGAGCTTGCAGATATATTTTTTGACTACGGAGAGGAGCGAAGATCTAGACAAATTGCAAACGCGATTGTTGAGCACAGAAAAAAGAAATTATTTTATACGGTTGGCGATCTTCTTGATATTACCAATCCATTGCTGTCAAAAGGAGCCTATAAGAAAAATCCTTCTACAAAAATATTTCAAGCGATACGCATTGCTGTCAATGATGAATTACAAAATTTAATAAATGGATTGGCTGGTTCATGGGAAATTATTAAAAATGGCGGTCGCATCGGCATTGTTTCATATCATTCATTAGAAGATCGAATTGTCAAAAATTTTTTTAAAGATTTAGCATATCATGATAATGGCAATATTATAACAAAAAAACCAGTTATTGCGACGCGCCAGGAAATTTTAAAAAATCCAAGCGCCAGAAGCGCTAAACTACGCGTTATCGAAAAAACACAAAAATAACAAGTCACAATTTTTATGAGTATTTTAGAACTTACATTCACAAAAATAACCTATAAAGAATTTCAATTCCCAATTTTTTCGTATAAACAAAAAAAAATATTCACCATAGCTAGTTTTTCCATATTTTGTGTTTTAATGATCGTGTATTTATATGTAATGGGTACTATTGTGACCAAAAATTATGAGCGCAATCGTCTTTCTATACAATTACAACAATCATCGTCTCGCGCGCAAGAAATTGAACAACAGGCGCTTGGTATTCACAGTATTTATACCACAGAATATTTTATTGGACATGGCTATGTAAAGCCAAAGACACTTGGAATAATAAAGCGAGCTCGCGATGTTGCGGAGGCCAAAATTTCATATTTCTATTAATTATCGCTTGACGTATCTAACGCTTTTGATTTTGTTGATTGCTGGAACGTTGGTCGCTAGATTATTTTATTTGCAAATTTTGCAGTACAACATGTATTTTGAACTTGCAAAAAATCAACAACAATCCGCCTCGTCATTATTGCCAGAAAGAGGCAATATTTATTTTCGCGAAGACAAAACTGATAGATTAATCACCGTGGCTACAACACAAAAAGGGTATTTATTATATGTAGACACAAGAACATTTAAAGGCTCGGATGAAGTATTTCAAAAAATTAATTCAATAACATCAATTGATAAAACAATTTTTGATCAAATAATAAAAAAAATAAATGATCCATACGAAATTTTGAAACAACGCGTTTCGCTTAATGATGGGGACAAAATAAAAGCTCTGAAAATTACGGGGATTGGACTAGAACCCAGATCTTGGCGTTTTTATCCTGGAGATACAATGGCGAGCCACGTATTGGGATTTGTTTCCAGCGTTTCTGATAATATGCCGCGCGGTCAGTATGGCATTGAAAAATTTTATGAATCAAAGTTGCGCGGTGAAGGCAGTTCCTCATTGACAGAAAAGGACGCGGGTGGGATCTTGCTTGTATTCAATAATAAATTTGATATTAGCTCGCGCGATGGAAATGATGTAGTTTTGACTATTGAGCCGTCTGTACAGCTTGCTACGGAGGACGAATTAAAACAATTAAAAGACGATTGGAATCCAGTCAGTGGTGGCATAATCATTGTAGAACCAAAAACAGGAAAAATAAGAGCGCTCGCGGCTTTTCCAAATTTTAATCCAAATGAGTATAACAAAGAAAAAAAACTTGATGTTTTTTTAAATCCATTTATTGAGAAAACATTTGAATTGGGGTCAGTGTTTAAACCACTTACTATTGCTGCGGCGCTGGATCAAGGAGTATTAACGCCAGAGACAACCTATGTTGATAAGGGGCAGATTAAAATAAATGGGCAAACAATAAGTAATTTTGATGGAAAAGCAAGAGGCTTAAGAACCATGACGCAAGTATTAGAAGAGTCGCTTAATACTGGCGCAATATTTGCTATGCAGAAACTTGGTCAAGAAAAATTTAAAGAATATTTCCATAATTATGGACTTGGAGAAAAATTAAATATAGATTTATCAGGCGAGCTAGCAGGGAATTTAAATAATTTAAATGATTGGCGTGAAGTGTACTATGCGACCGCTTCATTTGGACAGGGGATTGCTGTTACGCCATTAGAATTAACAATGGCTCTTTCTGCTCTTGGTAATGGAGGAGAATTATTAAGACCAAATATTAACGAGGAGCGCGAAAAAACTGTCATACGCAGAGTGTTAAAGGCAGAAACCTCGCAAACCATTACTCGAATGCTTGTTGACGTTGTTGATGTGGCTTTGCTTGGAGGACAAGCAAAAAAAACCGATTATAGCATTGCCGCTAAAACTGGCACTGCTCAGCTTTTGAACAAAAGTGGTGATAGTACATATGCAAGCGATCAATTCCTTCACTCATTTTTTGGATATTTCCCCGCGTATGATCCGCGTTTCTTAATATTTATATTTTTAGAGCGACCACGCGGCGTAGAGTATGCGTCGCACTCGCTTACTAATTCATTTAGCACTCTGGTTGATTTTTTAATAAATTATTATACTATACCACCTGATAGGAATTAATATGTTTAAACGAATTATAATAAGTATTTTAGTGTTTGAGGCTAAATGTGCCATTAAAAGGTGGCCATCTCGTATTATTGGTATCACCGGTTCGGTTGGCAAATCATCTACCAAGGAAGCTATATCTATGGTATTGCAAAAGAAATTTAAAGTTCGTTCGAGTAAAAAAAGCTACAATAGTGAATTAGGGCTTGCGTTGGCAATTTTGGGATTGGAAACGGCATGGCATGACCTTAGCAGATGGATAAAAAATATTTATCTTGGATTTATGGAAATATTTTCTAAAAATCCGCCAGAAATTTTATTGTTAGAGATGGGGATTGATCGTCCTCAAGATATGGATACATTGATTTCTATCGTTCGTCCAAATATCGCTGTGATTACTGCAATCGGAGAAATCCCAGTACACATTGAATATTTTTCTGGATCAGAAGAAATTGCGCGTGAAAAATCAAAAATATTAAAATATTTATCAGCGCAAGGATATGCCATATTAAACGCTGATGATGATGTAGTGTGGGACATGAAAGATAAAACAAACGCGCGTATTTTGTCATATGGATTTGGAAAAGACGCGCATATGATCGCATCAAATTATAAAATATCATTAGAAGGGATTTCTTTTAAAGTAGATTTTGACGGCGCCTCTGTCCCAGTGCGACTTTTTGGCGTATTTGGCAAACATCATGTATATCCCGCGCTTTCTGCGTTATTAGTAGGCACGATTTTTGATATGAATTTAATTGATTCTGCTGGAGCATTGCAACAATATAAGTCGCCGCCAGGAAGAATGCAGCTTTTGGAGGGTATTAAGGGGAGTTTAGTTTTAGATGATTCTTATAATGCTTCACCATTGGCTACTCATGCCGCGCTTGATACATTGTTGGAGCTAGAGGCAAAACGCAAAATTGTTGTTTTTGGAGATATGCTTGAAATTGGCAAGTACACAATAGAAGCGCACAAAACAGTAGGTGAGCGAGTAGCTAAAATTGCAGATTTTTTTATTACTGTAGGCCAAAGGTCAAAGTTTGCAGCAGAGGAGGCTATCACACAAGGAATGGATAAAAAGAATGTATTAAATTTTTCAACGTCTAATGAAGCGATAGAGACGGTAAAAGAATTAATTAAAGAAGGAAACCTTATTCTTGTAAAAGGATCGCAGGGAATGCGCATGGAATTGATTGTGGAAGAAATTATGGCTCATCCAGAGCAAGCATTCAAACTATTGTGCCGCCAAGATGAATATTGGAAGAATAAGAAATAGTATTATATAATCACTTTTATTGGTCCTATCGTCTAGCCTGGTCTAGGACACACGGTTCTCATCCGTGTAACCCGGGTTCAAATCCCGGTGGGACCGCCAACAAATTTTCTATTTACAACCATTTAATTTAGATATATACTTCTAACTAGATTTTGTTTTTTGAGAAGAAACGATGCGAGAAGATGTCGAGATGTTTAATATTTTACAAGACATTGGCGCAATTTTGATGAACGGACACTTTGGATATAATGGTGGTAATCATGGGTCTACATACATCAATCATCTTGCTATATTTCAGCATCCAAAAGCCGCTGAAAAATGTTCTCGCTTTCTCGCGGAACGATTTCGCAGCGATTCCATCAATTGTATACTTGGTCCAAGAAACGGTGGGGCATCATTAGCAGAGCGTATATCTGAACATTTGAGTTATTGGTGTGGTGGCAATGTAATGCCGTTGGCCGCAGAAAAAACATGCGTATGCTGTAATGGATACGGATTTTATTTAACAGAAGATACTATCGAAAATATTCGTGGGAAACGTGTTTTGGTAGTTGATGATGTTGGAAATAGTGGCAGATCCGTCAAATGTACGATTGAGCTTGTAATGGCATCCGGGGGTATTGTGGTTGGTGTTGGATATTTGTGCAATCGTGGTAATTTAAAACGCGAAAATTTTGGCGATATAGAAAGATACGAATCTTTGTTAGATTGGACACTTCAATCGTGGAACCCCGCAAAAGGTGAATGTCAGCCATGTAACAACAATGTTCCATTGAGCACTCGTTTTGGCCATGGCGGAGACTCAAAACAACTTTTTCTGCCATTGTCACAAAAATCAAATAAGTAATAAATGCAAATCCGGTCTTCTTTGAAAGACCGTTTTTTTATGCTACTATTATTTTAATGAGTGCTGTTTTTTCTATTATATTTATAATATTTGGGATTATCCTAGGAATAGGAGTATTTTATATTGTGGGCAAAAAACAAAATACTTCACCAGATGATAACCAAGCGTTTGGTTTATTACAAAATCAATTCAACGAAGGATTCCGTATGTTTCAACAGCAGATGAAAGAAATACGAGACGAATTTCAACAATCCAGCCAGATGATACAACAGCACTCGCGATACCAATTTGGCGAATCAACAAAAATGATTAAAAGCATTACCGAAGAACTTGTAAAAGTAGGGGAAGGCCAAAAACAAGTAATGAATGTTACTGACCAGCTAAAAAACTTGCAGGATATTTTAAAAAATCCAAAACAGCGCGGAGTATTGGGCGAATATTATTTAAAAACACTGTTGGACAATGTCATGCCGCCAGGGAGTTTCCAGATGCAGTATGCATTTGCCGATGGCACAATAGTGGATGCGGTTGTCTTTGTAAAAGATAAAATAATTCCCATTGATTCAAAATTTTCTCTGGAAAATTATAATCGTATTATTCAGGAACACGACGCGGCAGAGCGAGAAAAATTTGAAAAATTATTTAAACAAGATTTGAAAGCAAGAATAGATGAAACTTCGAAATATGTAAAACCAGAAGAGGGGACGATGGATTTCGCTTTTATGTTTATTCCCGCGGAGGCGATTTATTACGATCTTTTGATAAATCAAGTAGGTGCGGTAAAAAGCAATACTAGAGATTTGATAGAATACGCGTTTTCGCAAAAAGTTATTATTGTGTCTCCAACATCTTTTTTGGCTTATTTACAGACGGTGTTACAGGGTCTAAGAGCGCTTAAAATTGAGGAGTCGGCCAAAGAGATTCGTAAAAATGTAGAACAGTTGGGAAGGCATATTCAGGCGTATGAAGAACATTTTCTTAAGGTTGGAAAAAATATTGGTGCCACTGTAAATTCTTATTCTTTTGCCCAAAAAGAACTTAAAAAGATTGATAAAGATGTTCTTCGCATTACCGGAGAAAGTATTGGTATTTCAGAGCCACTTGTCATCGAAAAACCAGAGGAGGTGATTTAAAAATACAGCATTTGCAAAATATAATTAGTGTGCTAATATAGTCTTTACTATGTCAAAAATAGCAGTTATTGAAACAGGGGGTAAACAATATGTGGTTGCTCCTGGCAATACAATAAAAGTAGAAAAACTTCCTCAAACAGCTGGAGATAAGTTCATATTTGATAAAATTTTATTGGTTGCAGATGGAGATAAGGTCGTGTTGGGAAAGCCGTATTATGATGCCAAAGTAAGCGCAGAGCTTGTTGCACAAGAAAGGCTCAAAAAAGTTATCACGCGCAAATATCACAACAAAACCCGTTATCGTAAAACCACAGGCCATCGCCAACACATTTCCATCGTCAAAATTTTGGAGATTAAATAATCTATTATTTCCTATTGTCCATAGCTTGTTTGAGTGTTAATTCATCTGCATATTCTAGCTCGATGCCAGTGGAAAGTCCTCGTCCTAGCCGTGTAATTTTCAACTTGGGTGTTTTACCGCCAAGTAATGGTTCCAAAACTTTTTTAATATATTCTGCAGTAAATTCTCCCAATTTGGTAGGGGAGAGCGCTAAAATTATTTCTCCATTTTTTTGAAGTTCCGAAAATGTTAATACGCGTTCATAAAGCGCTTTTATGTGATTTCTGACGGCGCTATGTTCTTCCAGCGGATCAAGTGGCCCTCCAAGCACATGATAAAGACCGCTATAAATTTTTGTTTTCTCAATATTTAAAAGGTCGCTATCATGTTCTAAAACCATAATTTTTGATTTGTCTTTAGAAGTGTTTTCCGCACAAAATGAACAAACTTTTTCCGAATTTTGTATTGGAAATACGCGAAAACACACAGTACATCTTTGCATATGCATAGGTAAATCTAAAATAGCTTGTCCCAATTTTTTTTGAGAGTCCGCGTCAAAATCAAGAAGTGCCCAAATAAATCGATTTGCCTGTCTGGGACCGATTCCAGGTAGACGCTCAAATAATTTTCTTAGTTCAATAAAATATTGAGAAATCTCCATTTAATTAAATGTCCTATCCAATGTAGTAAAACTTGTATTTTCTTGATTAAAGTAAAGAGTGGCGTGTCCCAAAGGACCATTTCTATGTTTAGAAATCAAAATATCCGCTTGATTTTCTCTGCCGCTATTTTCTTTGACTCTATCTTCACGATATATAAACATAACTACATCCGCGTCTTGTTCTATGGACCCAGAATCACGCAAATCAGAAAGAACTGGTTTTTTATCCGGACGTCCTTCTACCGCTCTATTGAGTTGAGAAATCGCAAGAATTGGAACATCAAGTTCTTTTGCGAGAATTTTTAATGATCTTGATATTTCAGTTATTTGTTGAACCATATTATCAGTACTGGTTCTAGGGACCATAAGCTGGAGATAATCTACAATAATAAGTCCAAGGCCCTTTTCTGCTTGAAGCCTGCGTGCTTTCGCGCGCATTTGTAAAATATTTACCGAAGCCTCGTCATCAATAAAAAGCGGAGCTTTGGAAAGTCGTTCCATTGCGTCGCGAATGCGTGAAAAATCATCATTTTCATCGGAAAGGCGCCCTGTGCGAAGATTCCAAAGGTTCACATGAGCTTCTGCGGAAATTACACGATCAATAAGTTGGCCTGTGGACATTTCAAGTGAAAAAAGTCCAACCGGTAAGTTTTCATGTATTGCCACATGGCGCGCGATATCAAGCGCGAGTGATGTTTTTCCAAGCGAAGGGCGCGCCGCAAGAATTATTAAATCTGATCTTTGAAGCCCTGCCAAAATATTATCAAGATCGCGAAATCCGGTAGGTACACCGCGTAGCTCGCCAG
The DNA here is from genome assembly GCA_964367075.1 of uncultured Candidatus Saccharibacteria bacterium. Lineage (GTDB taxonomy): Bacteria > Patescibacteriota > Minisyncoccia > UBA11713 > 2-01-FULL-45-33 > CAYIWH01. The sequence goes on from CAYIWH010000004.1 coordinate 31,614, forward strand.
CTCCTTTATGTAATCGATCAATACGATCCCACGCCTCTTCCAATGCGCTAGATACTGGCACAAATCCTTTTATCAGCGCGTGTTCTGAAATTGCAAAGATTTTTTTCTCTGCTTCGTCTAAAAGCATATTTACATCACCTTCCTCCTGATATCCTAATTGTGAAATTTCATATGAAATATTGATGAGATCGCGCAGTATCTTTTTTTTGCGAACTATTTCTGCATAGTATACCGCGTTTGACGCGGTAGGTACGCTGTTTACAAGATTCGTGAGATAAGTATTGCCGCCTACTTCTTCAAATTTTCCATGTTCTCGAAGCTCGCTGGCAACTGAAAGAATATCTACTGGTTTTTGGCGACTAGAAAGCGATAATATGGCACCAAAGATAATCTGGTGTTCGCTTTTATAAAAATCTTTTGTGCTAAAAAAACTAGTAATTTGGTCCAAAACTGTGCCATCAAGCAAAATAGATCCAAGCATAGATATTTCTGCTTCGATATTTTGAGGCGGCATACGTACTTGCGATAACGCCTCCCATCCAGCTTTTTTATTTATTTCGCGTGCCATTAGTTAAGTTTAGTCGTTGTAATAACGATCCGCAACAAAAAGAGGTGTAAAAGGTGTGAAAAGCTTATTCACACGCTTATGTATAGACACGATAGATAGCTTAAAGCTTTTTAGGCCGCGGACCTTCTTTGGTATCTTCAATTGCCCAGCCAAGCGACCTTATTTGTATACGGTACGCATCGGCGCCTTTAAAATTTTTATTATTTCTGGCATCCTCACGTTTTTTAATAAGCACTCTGATTTCTGTTGGTATCCTCGGAGTAGTTATTTTGTTTATACCAAGGCCCAAAATAGCATCAAATTCATAAAGCATAGAAATGACCGCTCTTGAGTTAAATTTCATCGGCGTTTTTCGGTATTGATGTATAAAATTCCATATCGTGGCAAGCGCGCGCGGAGTATTGATGTCATATGCTATGGACTCTTCAAATTCTTTTTTTGCGAGCATAATCGGCTTTAAGCTTGCCAATATATTTGGTTTTGCAGTTTTAAGCTCGCGCACAAAATCGTAGAGCGATTCAAGCGAGATCTGGGCGGCTGAAAGAGACTCCGGTGTAAAATTAAGAGAAGAACGATAATGCGCGCCTAGAAAAAAATATCTCAAGGCTAGCGAGCTCGCACATAGCGCCTCTATATCGTGCAGAGTAAAAATATTGCCGAGCAATTTTGACATTTTTTTACTATCCACTAAAAGATGTTCTCCATGCATCCAATATTTTACGAATTGTTTTTTATTTATTGCTTCAGCTTGGGCAATTTCATTTTCATGATGCGGAAATATCAAATCAACTCCGGCCGCGTGAATATCTATTGGTTGCCCAAGATAGTGTGTGGCCATTGTGGAGCATTCGATGTGCCACCCTGGGCGTCCCTGGCCAAAAGGAGATTGCCAGAACGGCTCATTGTCTTTACGCGCTTTCCATAAAACGAAATCTTTCGCATCTTCTTTTGCATATTCATCTTGATCAATGCTAGCTCCGTCGCGAAGGCCCTTTTTATTCAAGCGCGATAAATTCCCGTAAGATTTAAATTTTGAAACATCAAAATATATTGAGCCATCTTTTTCATATGCAAATTTCTTTTTTTTCAATTTTCCGATATCGATTATCATTTGGTCAATATGTTCAGTGGCTCTGACAAATTTAGTAGGGAAGATGATATTTAACTTTTTTAAATCATCTTTAAAAAAGGACTCATATTTTTTTGTAAATGTTTTGAGCGAGACCTTTTCTTTTACTGATGCCATAATCGTTTTGTCGTCAACATCAGTAATATTCATTATATGATTTACTGTGTATCCCGCGCTTTGCAAAGTTCTTTTAAGTACGTCTTCAAATATGTATGTGCGCAGATTTCCAATATGCGCATAATTGTAAACAGTTGGCCCGCATGCATAAAACCCCACGTGTCCTTTGTGTATTGGCTTAAATATTTCTTTTTTCCTCGTTAAAGTATTGAATAATTTAATTGTCATTGTATTTTATTATGCCACAAAGTAACATTATTTGCATTATTTTATATTTTTGAGATAATGATTTTATATGTCGATTTTACGAAAATTTGGGCTCTTGGTTGGAGCACTTTTTATAATAGCTTTGATATTTGTTGTTGGATTATATGTTGGAATCAATTTGCCCGGTGAAAGCAAGCTGGTCGGTATTTTAAATATGAAGCCAATGACTCCACTGCCTTCGGAGGTTGATTTTGCTCCATTTTGGCAGGCATGGAGTTTAGCGCAGGATAAATTTGTTGGTATAGATAAAGTACAAAGACAAAATATGGTATATGGCGCGATATCCGGTTTGCTAAAATCTCTCGACGACCCTTATACGGTATTTTTTCCTCCAGAGGAAAATACAGAATTTCAAAGTAGCATTAAGGGTTCTTTTGAAGGAGTAGGAATGGAAATAGGAATGCGCAAAAATATAATTACGATTATTGCGCCACTTAAGGGGACTCCTGCGGAGCGCGCAGGAATATTAGCAGGAGATAAAATAATTAAAATTGACGCGACCTCTACTCAAGATTATAGCGTTGAGGATGCAGTGAGGCACATTAGGGGTCCGCGCGGTACCAAGGTTAAACTTACTATTTTAAGAAATGGCGAGGATGATCCGCGTAACATTGAAATTGCGCGTGATGTTATAAATGTGCCTATTATTAATACCGATACATCGCAGCTAACAAGAAATGCAAAAAATAAAATTAATATTCCGCATGATATCTTTGTTCTTCAGTTGTACAGCTTTTCGGAAAATTCCTCTTTGGAATTTAGGAATGCGCTCAGGCAAATGGCCCAAGGCGGTCAGCAGAAGCTTATTTTGGATTTGCGCAACAACCCAGGAGGATATTTAGAGTCAGCAGTTCAAATAGCAAGCTGGTTTCTGTCTCAAGGACAAGTTGTTGTACAAGAGGATTATGGAAATAATGACAAGCGCTTTCATCGTAGCTATGGAAATAATGTTTTTAATAATTTACCAATGGTTATTTTAGTAAATCAAGGGTCTGCCTCGGCCTCTGAAATTTTAGCAGGCGCCTTGCAAGACTATGGTATTGCAAAATTGGTAGGAGAAAAAACTTTCGGTAAAGGCTCGGTGCAAGAGCTACTTCCATTGACAGACAATACTTCAATAAAAATTACGGTTGCAAAATGGTTAACGCCAAATGGACGAGATATTTCAGCGGGCGGGCTTACACCGGATTATGAAGTAAAGACGAATGAAAAAAATATTGAAGATGACCGCGATCCTGTGCTTGAGAAAGCAATGGAATTATTAAAGAATGCGAATGGGAAATTATTATGAAAGTAATTTTACTTAAGGATGTTGTTGGAGTAGGGAAAAAGAGCGATTTGAAAAATGTCGCCGATGGACATGCGCTCAATTTTTTGCTTCCAAAAAAGTTTGCTATTGAAGCAACGCCACATGCAATAAAAGAGTTTGAAAGAATTAACGCGCACAAAGTTCTCGCAAAAGAAGAAACAGATAAGTATTTTGAAACAATCAAAGCTATATTAGAGAACAAGATATTAAATATAAAAAAACGGGCAGACGACAAGGGAGGTCTATATGCCGCGATTTCTGCCAAAGATGTAATATCATCGATGCGCGAACTTAAAAGCGCTGGACTCAACAAAATAAAAGACAATATGGTTATTTTTTCTCATCCAATAAAAACAATAGGCGCGCATAATATCTCAATAAATATTGGTAACAAATCGTTATCAGTACAAATTGAAGTAATTGCAAACAAAATAAAATAAACAACCTTGAATGACCAAATTGTCATTATTCATAAAACACGCATAATTTTCTACTGAAAATTTGCTGTGCTCGCGCTCTTCGCGCTCCGCAGAGTTTTCTGAATAACGCAATTTAGTCATTCAAGAAGATTCGGATGCCCTAATAGATAAGCTTTTCCACTCATTTCTTTTTTCCCTTCCAGCTGGACAACAAGAAATTTTAAAGCTTTTGTCCCGCACACAATTGCTGGAAACCCATCCGGAGTTTTAAAAAATGCTCCAATAGAGGACAGTTGATGTATAATAACTTCTCCTTTTTTAATTTTTAATATTTTTTCATCTTTAAGAATAGTATATGTTCCTGGCCATGGATTATATGCTCGAATCATGCGCTCAATTTCTTCGGCTGGTTTGGTCCAATCAATTTTTCCATCCTCCTTTTTCAATAATTTTGTATATGTTGCTTGACCATCATCTTGTGGCATTGGTGTAATTTTACCATCAATCCACTTAGGAAGAATTTCAACCAGTGTTTGTGCGCCTAGCTCTGAAAGCTCATCGTGCAACTCATTATATGTTATTTTATTTGAAAATTTTGATTTGAGAATTAGAAATTCTTGTCTTGCGAGTGTTGGTCCATGATCCATCTTTCCATCAATTAACATTATTGATATTCCGGTTTTCTCATCATTATTGAGAATAACCGTTTGAATTGGAGACGGTCCTCTGTATTTTGGCAAAAGAGATGGATGAATGTTTAAAACACCTTTTGGAAATAGCTCAATCAGCGCTTTTGGCAAAATTTTTCCATACGATACTACAATTCCCACTTCTGGTTTTAAATTTGCAATGTGTGAAACAAATTGTGCGTCAATTGTTGTTGGTTGTAAAATTAATTTCGCCAAATGCGGATCAATTTGGAGCCATGTCTTAATTGGCGAAGCAGTAAGTTGTTTGCCGCGATTTTTTGGTTTATCAGGAGAAGTTACTACCACAATAGGCGATAAATTATGCTTTATCAGGGCGTGGAGCGCAGGAATAGCAAATTCTGATGTTCCAAAAAAGATAATATTCATATAATAAGTACTTAGTGACTAAGTCACTAAGTACTAGATACTTTACTAATATTTTTTGCTTTATCTATAAAAAGTATCCCGCAAAGATGATCCATTTCGTGCTGTAAAACCCTTGCAAAAAGACCAGACGCTCCTCTTTGATGTTTTTTTCCTGTTTTATCATAGTACTCAATTATTACTTTTTCAGATCTAGAAACCTCGCCATAATATCCGCGTACCGATAAACAACCTTCTACATCATTTCCTTTTTTGACGGAAAGTTTTTTAAATGAGGCATTAATAAACACAAGATATTCGTTTTCAGATATTTTTTTTGTTTGAGCGCCCTTTCCGTTGTTTTTATTAATACGCTTATCAAGCAAAGCGGGGGAGAGCACGTCTGACGCAACTAAGAATATTTGCAATGATACTCCAATTTGTGGAGCGGCGATTCCAATTCCATCTGGTTCTTGAAACATTGCTTCAGCCATTTGCGTGATTATATTATTCAATTCAACAGAATTAAAATTATTTACCAATTTTGTGGTGTCGCGTAGTATAGAGCTGTTGTTTTGTACAATAGGAATCATAGTTTAAATAATTTATTTTTTAATGCCATAAGCTCGGCATTAGAAAACATATAATTTGGTTCGATTGTATCTCGACATTTATTGGCATCAGAATAATACCTCTGTGACAATATATCAAGCTCTTTCCAAAAATGCGGCTCTTTTATTTTTTTTTGCAATTCTTCAAGAACAGCGTCAGAAAGCATTGCTCCAATTGTAGGAGACATTTTTGGTTTCATTGCTAAAAACCAAAGCCCTAACATTTCCAATTGTGGCCGCGAAAAAATAGTAAGCGCGCGCTCGACTAATTTACCATCTTTGCAGCGTATAAATATTGCTTTTTCATTGCGCACTTTGTAAACTGCGTTGTGGAAATAATCTATAAAATTTTTTATATCACTTTGTGCCATTTTTATTATTGTATTTCTATTATATCATAGGATTATGGCTACTGTATCTAAGGTTTTTATAGTTGTAGTCCTTCTAGCAATTTTAATTCGTATATTTATTGTAGACAGCTTTATTGTTCGAGGCGATTCAATGGCGCCTACTATGCTACAAGGCGATTATATATTTATTAACAAATATGCATATAGATTTAACAGTCCAGGGCGAGGCGATATTATTGTTGCAAAACCATCCGTTTCTAACGGCGCCAATATAATAAAGCGTATTATAGCAATGCCAGACGAAACAATCGAAATTACTAAAAATACAATACAAATTAAAACATCAAGAAATGATACCGGATCAACTATTGATGAGCCATATATTGCGTCAATTGGAACCCCAGAAGTAGGAATAAATAGGATAAATATTGATCCAGAGGAATATTTTGTAATGGGAGATAATAGATACGCTAGCGTAGATTCAAGAGAATTTGGTTCAGTAAATAGCTGGGATATTAAGGGCAAAGTAATTATTTTATTTAGATTTAGAGGGTTTTCATTAAAATTTTTCTAAATATTATTCAATGTTTATTAATGTTTAGCATACATTAATAACTGTTTTTAACTGTATCGGCAATCACGCGGAGGGCTTTTTGTTGTAATACAAATTTTTATCACAAATAGCACAATATGGTGAAATAACAATTTGTAAAACTATTTTGACAAAATATGTATCGGTTATCCACACTTTTTAGTATTATACATCCTATTTTATATTTCCAAAAAATGCGAAAATATAGAAGTAAATCAATCCGATATAACTACCGATATATCGTATCGTCAAAATGGATCAACAACAAAACAATAATTCAACTTTTGGATGGATAACAATGTCTCAAGCCGCAAAGCTGGTACCTTATAGCGCTGAATATTTGAGTTTGTTGGCGCGTAAAAAAAAGCTTCCCGCAAAAAAAATTAATGATATTTGGTATACGACTGAATTGGCCTTGCAAGAATATGTAAATCGACAGATTTTAAGACATCATATTTCTGGAGAATCTACAAATGTTGTGTCTAAATTACCACATGCTCCATTTGAAACAGCAGAAACAAATAAAAAATTTGTTGATGAAATAATTAGTGAAAAAAAAGAAACAAATACAACAGAGTCGGAAATAAAAAATCAGATCAAATCCAGTTTTAGACACGGATTAAAAAGCGATCCAGAGCATATTAGGAAAAGCGAAAGTATAAAAAATTTTATTGAGACTTTAAATGTAAAACCTACCCCAAAGCCACCCGCGAAACCACTTGCGAAACCAGAAAAAGAAGTATTATCATCAGAGGTTTCTCCTCAAGCAGAAAATAAAAAAGAGACTGTTTATGAAAAGCATACCAGCACAAACTCTGATATTTTAAATCAGATTAATGAACTATCATCATCAATAAAAAGTCTTTCTGAAAAGGTTGAGCCAAAAGAAACTCCTCAACAATTAACTTTTGATTCATTCATAGATAAATTTGTTAAGTTTCTTGATTTTTCCACTGAAAATCATTTTGGAATATTTCACAAAATTTGGAGAATTATTAAAGATGCTTTTCGATTTGTTTTTAAAAAACCAAAATTGCTCGCGATAACTTTGTTGTTGCTTGGAGCGTCAATCATTTTGCCGATGAGATTTGTATTTGGATTTTTCGATGATACGGTATCAATGGCATATAACAAAATGAAAGACGCTCAAACAGTGCTTGGCTTTAGGCCCGGTACGCACGCAAACGAACTTCTTCTTTTGGATAAATACGGCAATGCTTCTATTTTTGGCAATATCGAGACCGAAGGGCAATTTCGGTCTTTTGTGCAAAATGGCATAGCGCCAATTCTTGTAGAGTCCACAACGCTTGTTAAAAATCTCAACACTGATTATTTAGACAATCTTTCCGCGGAACAATTTACATTGGCGTTTGTCACAAAAAACGGGAATGTAACTACGGAGGATGTGTATCTGGAAGGAAAAGTAGAAGTCGGAAAGTATTTATTGGTTAAGGGAGCCGCTAAATTATTATCTTCGCTAGAGGTTGACGGAGAGCTTGGTGTTTTTGGCGATGTACGGCTTCATAAGTCGCTGACTGTGGATGGCCCAACATATTTAAAAGCGTTGCTGTCAGCGCAAGATATTTCAGCGCGCAACGTATCTGTAGAAAATCTTACTGCAAGCAAAGCAATTGATGGCAGTGATATTACCGCAAAAAATTCTCTAAAAGGAGATTCTATTGAAGGACGAATAATAAACGCGAAAGATTCTGTAACCGCGAACAATGTTATTGCAAAACAGACATTGCAAGTTGATGGGAACGCCACGATACAAGGTCAGAGCGTGTTTGGAGGATTTGCTATGTTTAACTCGGGACTACAGGCGCGCACCGGAGATTTTGAATGGGCTCTTGGCACTGGAGGAGATTTCGCAGTTGGCGGCAACGCAACCATTGGAAATTCTTTAGCGACGAAAGATGTAGAGATAACTTCCAAAAATTGGTATATCAGAAAAACTGGAGAATCGTCATTTAAAAATATCTCGGTTACTTCGTGTAGCGGTTGTGGCGGAGCCACGCCGGCCGGAAGTACCGGCGCTATTCAATTTAATAATGCCGGGTCGCTTGGAGCGGATACGAATAATTTATTTTGGGACGATACAAATAATAGATTAGGAGTTGGCACCTCATCTCCTTATGCAAGGCTTTCTGTTGTAGGAGAAATTGTAGGCGCATATTTTACTGGTACTACCACCGCAACATCAACTCTTGCTGGTGGTCTTCAAACATCGCTTTTGAACGTAACAAGCACAAGCGCAACCTCTACGTTTAGTAATGGTATTGCTATTTCCAACGGGTGTTTTCAACTTTCTGATGGCACTTGTGCAGGGACAGGTAGTAGCGGAGCATCATTTGCTTGGGCGCCAAATACAAATTTCGGACAGCTTGCCAACTCCACCACTACGCAGATATGGTTCAAGGGTTCTCCCATTTCACTTTCTGCAAGCTCAACTTCAATCTTTGATTATGCTTCATCAACACAATTGACTGTTTCTGGTCAAACGCTTTTGGCAACAACAAATGGAAGTGTGGGGATTGGGACGACAAGCCCTTGGGGACTTCTTTCCATAAATCCCAACGGAATTACTGGACCTTCATTTATAATTGGTTCATCAACAAAAACTGATTTTGTTGTGACAAATGGAGGATTTGTTGGGATTGGATCGACAAATCCATCAAAAAAACTTGAAGTCCACGATGGTGATATAGCGCAATATACATATCTTACTGGTACTGCTAGTTATGGTTTTGAAGGTAGAAAAGCCCGAGGTTCTAAAAGTTCTCCAACAACTATTGCTAATGGTGATACGCTCACAATGTTTATGGGAGAAGGATATGACGGCGCTAATTATCAAACTGGTGGCTATATGGCTGTTGCTGTTGATGGAACTGTATCATCTGGTATCGTACCCGGACGATTAGAATTTTATACAACTGATGTTGCTGGTTTTGCATTTACAGAACGAATGAGAATAGATTCCAGTGGTCATATAGGCATAGGCACCACTTCTCCATCACAACTTCTTTCTATTCACGGTGGAGCATTGATTGCAGGCACCACAACAATCAATAGCTTGATTGCTACCAGCACGATCCAATTAACTAGTACTGGATTTGCCAACTGCAACCTAGATACTGATGCGAACGGTTTTATTCAATGTGGATCTGATGCAAATACATTATTCTCATGGACACCAACCACCAACTTCGGACAACTGGCAAACTCAACAAC
>CAYIWH010000005.1:0-30734 GCA_964367075.1 uncultured Candidatus Saccharibacteria bacterium
GTTAGCTCATGTGGGTTCGACTCCCGCCCTAGGCAAAACCAAACAGATATGTTAAAATTAAATTATTACAGAATTTGTTAAAAACATCGGCTCGCTTGTCCGCCTCTGGCGGGAACCATATTTTAATTTTGGGGGAAGAAAAATTTTTAATCATGAACTTTGGGTTAAGGACGAAAAAACAATATATATTGCTTTTTTCCGTACTTGATTTTTGAAAAAAGTGCGAGATACCGGGATTGAACCGGTGTCTCTACCTTGGCAAGGTAGCGTACTACCACTATACTAATCTCGCATTGGTCGTTATACGACGACCGCTTGTGTTTTTGCCATTGTATCAAATTCAACAGTCTTTTGTATAGAGCTAAACGGAGATGGAATACCATATATTCTTGGAATAAAGGCAATATACCAAGTCACAACAATAATCACAAAAATCTTAACAATCCGCCTTATGGTGAACGTTGACTGCAAAAGACTGGCCCAAAAAGATAACACAAATGGCACCAACATATAACTAAATATTAATGCAGGAAAGTAATGATAAATAAATAACGAGCGGTCAATAAAAAATAATGGAACATAACTAATAAAAAAACCACAAAGCAATAAATATATTGATTTTGGAAGCACAACAGAAATTGAGTATTTAAGTTTTTTTAATAATGTCAATGTTGCAAGCGTTAGAGTGGAGAGTATGCCGATTATCCACGCAGGAAAATTGCCCGACAGCACTATCCCGGCTGTATAATTCTGATCTACCCAAAAATTGATATTTTTTTGATTATACAGCCACTGGTACGGTTTGCTGGCAGTCGGATGTTTGCCCATTTCAAAATTCGTATCGTAAGCCTTATTTGCTTGCATCATTGCTTGGTGATATTGAACAAAGAATTGAGCAAAATTTGTGATATTTTTTTTCTGAGTAAAATGAACAGAGTTTAATGCATTTACTTTATAAACGCTTTCTATATTGTTTCCAGTGAGGCGCACAAAAAAGACCGCAAAGACCAATAAATATACAACGCCGACTCCTATAACAGCAAAAACAACTCGTTTTATATTTGTGTGATATGCCTCATACAACAAAATAATTCCCAAAAAACCAAGACCCGTCCATTTTATGGAAATCGCAGAACCAACGGAGAGCATCGCTAGAAAAAATAAAAAAGAAGATGCAATTTTTATTTTTGATCGGTGCGACAAAAGCCACAATAAGATACCCAAGAACCCAAAAAATAAAAGAAACATATCCGGCAAAATACTTCTTGAATATATAATAAGCGCGTTATCAAAAATTATAAAAATAGCCGGAAGTGTTGCTAAAGATATTTCAATAGAAAAAAGTCTCGCAATCAAAAAAACAATCGCTGGGAGCAAAGAACCCAAGATTGCCATGAGAAAGCGTAAATTGTAATAGGGAAAATCATCAAATGGCACGCGTATTTTTACGCCACCGTGCACAATTTGCGAAAATTCTTTTTGATGCACAGCGCCTTCCCAGAGAAGCGTGGCAAGTGGGGGATGTAGGTCAAAAAATGGAGATCCGCGGTGTAAATTAGAAACAGTGACATGTTGGAAATGTTCATCAAATATTGATTCCATAGGATGACTTATAAACGGCAATCTAACAAGTAATGCCAACAAGAAAATTCCAAAAAATATTAGAATATCTTTTTTATACTGCATTTGCCCTCGAGAGGATTTGAACCTCTAAGCCTTGCGGCATCAGCTCCTAAGGCTGACGTGTATACCAATTCCACCACGAGGGCGAGATAAAAATATATTAACATCAAATAGGTGGCGTACGCCACCTGTTTATTGTATTCTTATGCCACCGATTTCCTCGTATCTAGTTATCAGACCATCAACGATCATTTCAATAAGTGGATGATAGTCACCGTGTTCATCGATTTGTTGAAGCGCGTTAAAATAAGCGCCTTTATTTTCTCGCTCATTCTTAGTTGAAATAGTACGCAACCCATATTGCTCTAAAATAAGGTTAGCCATAAGACGAGCCGTTCTTCCGTTGCCCTCGCTAAATGGATGAACCCAAACTATTTTGTGGTGAATCCACGCAACAATACGAATCAAATTATCAAGTCCTTTCATATACTCTTTCTCATTTTTTAGAATAAGCTGTAATGGTTTTATATTTTCTAATTTTTCTTGCAGTTCATTGCCCAAATCATACATCAGTTCTGATATTTGCGAGTGGTGAGGAGGCAAATATTTGGAGTGCCATATTTTTATTTCCTCTTCTCTTGGTTTGCCAGCAATTTCCGGCAAAACTTTCTTAAAAATTTCCTTGTGTATTTCATAAATCACTTCAACAGTAATTGGTTCTTTGGACCTCGCGAATTTTCTAACAAAACGAGAGGCGTGTATTGCGCCTACAGCCTCTCGCAGATGTAAATCTTTTTTATTCCGTGGTCTTACAAAATCTTCCTCAGACACTTTACTTTATTTTTTTAGCCAACTCCTCAAATCTTTTTTTATCAAGTCCATTTCCTTCAAGTGTACTGGAATAATAAGCATGATCAGTATCCCAACGCTTTTCAAGCGTGCTTCTTTGTTTTAGAGGCAAATCCTTCCATCTTTTATCAAATTGTGCCTTACTTATTAGCACTTTATTTAGTTTCTTTGCTACCATATATTTATTATAGAGTTATTATTAACCACTCACAAAAACCATTATACACAGTTGTTGTGTTGTGGATATTGTATAGCACCAAATGATTCAAATGTCTAGCTACACAGATGGAATCGTGAAAGAAAACGGATCTACACCACTTGTGGTACCAAAAATGGTAAATATCAATAGATTCACAAATCCCCACACGGCGACCATTACAGTAAGTCCGATGATGCCATACATCATATATGATTTACCTGCAGAAAGTTGTTTTTCATCTCCTTTTGCGAGCACATATTGTATAACTCCCCACATAAATACAACTGTAGCTACGCCAATCAACATTAAAATTGATAGACTAAGAATAGAAGACGCTCTTTCAAAAAGAAATGTAACAGTAATAGGTGGCATATTGACAAATAAGATTTTTATTAGTTAAAAACACCAAACACCAAAGAGACAAATTACATTTGTTCTATCAACGCTTCTTGATGTGCCCAACGGAGACACTCTTGGTCCTGCAAATTCACTACTGGAATTAACACCAAAAATGGTGTTAATTATGATATTTACAAATCCCCACACAGTTACCATGACGACAAGTCCAATGATTCCGTAGAGCATGTATGTTTTTCCTGATGCAAGCTGTTTTTCATCTCCTTTTGCAATTACATATTGAATAACACCATACATAAATATTATTGTAGCGATGCCAATTAATGCAAAAATAGCGCCATTAACCAAAAACGATATAACATCAAATGCATCTTCGCCTGGCAAAGCAAGTGCCGCCAATGGAAATGTTGCAATTAATGACGATGCCGATAAAATTACTGGAAATAAATTAAATTTTTTCATACTTTGATTATAACTGAAACTGATAATCTATACTAAGTTGTGTAAAAAATTGAGCTTAAAATGCTAAGAATGAAATATGCGCTAGACATTATGACAAGTCCGATAAGCCCCCAAAATATATGATCTCTTCCTGTGGTACGGCTTTTTTCGTTGTCAGCGCCGGCAATATATTCAATGACTCCATAGATAAAAAAGAGAGTTGCCGCGATAAACATTATGTTTACAATTGGGCGTAAAATTTTATCAATGATTTTTTGAATAAAGTCCTCATAGTAAGCAGCGTACGCAATGTTCGCGTACGCTACCATGCTAAGGACTACTATTTGTATCCTTTTGCTCAATTTCATCACTTTTCTGAAAGTTACTGTTAGTTAGAATGAAGGAACAGGCGGAATGCTTGTAGTGTCAAGGCCCAATGTATCTACTACCAAGTTGACAATACCCCATGCGGCTACCATAACTACTAGTCCAATTATGCCATAAAGCATATATTGCTTTGCGGCGGCTGTTTTTTTCTCATCGCCTCCGGCAATAACATATTGAATTACACCGACTAAAAACACCAAGGTTGCAATACCCAAAAGAATACCAATTGCGTCATTTGTAAAGCCTGCAACTTTTGTAAAGAATGTCTCCTCAATGACTTCTTCTGCGTATACAAACAACGGAGCAAGCGCTAATATTGAACCTGTAATCTTACCTAATGTTGATTTGTTCATAAATTTTGATTTAAATAAATAGTTAATAAATATGACTTTTTAATGGTTTTCCCTCAAATAGCAGGGAACTCGACCTTTAAATGATAAATTCAAGATACTCATATATTTTACCACGCCACACAGACTCTGCAATAGGAGGGTGGGGAAAAGTCAGATTTAAGTTCCAAGCGATTGCACCAAACTTACCGCGGCATTTGCGAGGGCGTCTGCTCCCACAATCACCGCCGCCCCAATAATTGTCCATTTGAATATCTCTTTTGCGTTGGTGAGCTGTTTTTCATTGCCTCTGGCCGACACAAAAAGAAATCCTGCATAAATAAGAAAAACGACGACAAATGGTATCGCTATTTTTGTGACTGCGTCTGCAAGGTTTTTTACCAGCTCGGCGAATGATGCTACTCCCAATGGATTTGGGATTTCTTCAGCAGACGCAAAAGATGCTGTTAACATAAATATGATCGATGTCCGATAGAAAATTGAGTGTAATTTATTCATATACTATTATTATAGCGCATTTCTTTTTGTGTCAAAACTATTTTTACGGCCTTACTGTAATATCCCAGTGTTCTGCGCCAGGACATGTTTCTAAAACATAGCTTATATTACGATTCAGGTCACGAACGTAATTTGGTCCATCATTGTGACACCCCGATCCTCGAGGAGCCGTAAATAAAAACGCATGAGAAGTAGAAATAAATCGATCAAGATTGCCTGATCGAGCAATATCTATTTTATAACCAGTACTATGACTATATGTTCCTGCGGCGTGTCCAGTTTCTGTACCACCAGTTACTATCAACGAGCAACCACAATCTCCTTTTAGTTTAATAACCTCATTAATTACTGCTGTTTGAATACCATCTAGACTTGTGCAGGTTGATTGGGTTTTATCACTACAATTTCCAGTGCTTGATATGGAAACTCCAGCTGAATCTAATAGCGCTTTTGCTTGAGCGTGTGTTAGTGATCCAGCTAGTAATTCTGGCACTTCCAAAACACATATCCAATTTCGCCCCGAGCCCAAAAGACCAGAGAATGTTTCTTGCCCCTCAATGCTGCTAGTTGTGCTTTTACATTCTTCTTCAGTGCTATATGCGCCTGGCAGTTTGGTGGATTTATTATTATCTCCAGCAACACAATCGGTCTTGTTGAGACATCGATATGCAACCCAATTTTTTGCTGGTGCCATTCCGGCAGGAACAACATTTTCAAATGTGATTTTTTCAGTCGCAAGATTTGGATTTTCACAAGCTGTTTTATCTGGAAAATCTTGCCAAGCGCCGATAACTGTACCTCCAGATGCCAATGTTTTAATTATGGTATCTACAATCAGCCATCCAGAAAATGCAATCAAAATACCAACAATACCGCTTGTCATAATTTTTTTGCCCTGTTCAATATTGCTGGTGGAGGCGCCGGCAGTTGTCCACATTACTCCTCCCCAAATCAAAGTTACGGTCAAAACCGGTATCGCAAGGCCAAAGAGAAGCAATCTGATGATATTATCTGCTAACGGCCATACATCACAAAGCGTGCATCCTCCAGGAGTGTTTATGCATTCTGGCAGTATGCTTGTGGGTATTATTCCTGTGGCTGATGTGGGAAAAGCAAAAAGAATGAGAAATCCTACAAAAAAAACCAAAATAATGCCGCGCTTCTTCATTGTTTTAATAATAACATATTACAAATTATTTAATTTGGTATTCGCGTTGCGGATGACATCAAATACAGATCCTCGTCCAAATGCCAAATCCTCTATCATAGTATTGAAAATATTTTTTGTTGGGACCGGATCCGGTATTTTCCAAAGTTTTAGCGCAAGCATTGAATTTGCAAAAACAGAGCGGACAGCTTCGTTTTGATAACTAGGAAAAACATCTCGACGAGGAAGCACAGTTTTCATATTGTTCGCAAAAACTTGACCGCCTTCAGGACCGGTAAGATACGCAATTGTTGCCCAAGAAACCGTTTGTTGGCGCGAGGCGCGAGGAACAGCAAGAAGATATAGACGGCCTCCGGTAATAGGTCGTGGAGCGTTGGTAAGTTGAGGAAGAAGCGAGACTTGTATATCCAAATGAGGATTTTTGGCCCTAAGTTTTTCATATTCGCTCATTAAACCGATGTAAAGACCCAATTTTCCGCGAACAAACATATCTTCTGCTTCTGGCAATGCAAATGACCAAGAATAAGTGCTTTTTTTGGGATTTGCGAAATTATTAAAAAATTGTAGCGCGGATTCCGCTGGATTTGCCTGTATGCTTCCTTGGGTTGTTGCCTTTCCAAAAGAAATAGCGCCATCAGGGCTTACAATGTCATCTCCGAATTGCAGAAAAAGAGCGGTAATTATTTGTGATGCATTATTTATATTATTTGCTCTACCCATGGCGGAGCCTGCTATAATAATATTGCCCGCGCTGTCTTTTTCTGTGATTTTTTGTGAGTAATCAAGAAATTCATCCCATGTTTGAGGTGGGCGGACAAAAAAATGCTTTGTGAGAAGTCCCTTGTTTGAATATAAAACAAGCGCGTCTCCATAAAGTGGGAGTCCGGCAACTGTTTGCGCGCTTTGTGACCAAAACATAAGCGCCGCGTCAATGTAACTGTCTTTCATTTGGCGTTCTGTTACCAATCCTACTGGCGCCGCGGAAAGCTTATCCAATTGTTTTCTAAAATAATCAGATGGAAACACGACAATATCCGGAATTTGTACACCAATTGCTATGGTATTTACCAAATCATTTTCAAACGCGTTCGGATTTTTTTGAATATATTGTATTTTGATTTTTGGATATATTTTTTGAAAAGCGTTCAAAGTAGGTTCCCAAACTTTTTTTTGATCCTCAAATCCCCACATTACAAGGTTCGCTCCTTTATCTGATGCTGTTTGAAGTCCGGGAATAATTCCCATAATTAACAAAAGAACAAAGATGGCGACCGTTCCTATACCACCAAATAAATATATTTTTGTTTTATCCATCCCGTTAGAAAATTTTTAATAGATAATAATGCCTTATTCGACTATTTTTGTTTTTAGTTATCATATGATAATAAATAATGGCTGTAAATTTTCTAACGGGATTAAGGTTTTTTAAAAATAAGCCCATAATGATGAGATCCAGCGTAGAAATTTTTGTACATAACAAATCCTATGCTTCTGCATAATTTTTCAACATCACCGCGATTTATTTTGTTTGGGAGCACAGGACCAGTTTTACTATCCTCGTTCCATTCTATTAAGAACAATGTGCCATTTTGTTTAAGAACACGAAATGCCTCGCGTAAAATCGCGTTTTTATCGTCAGCTTGAAATAAGATATTTGTGATTATTATTTTGTCTATTCCTTCATCCTTAATGCCGCTTGCGCGCGGACTTTCCAAATCAGCGCGGATTAAATTTATATTTGAAAGTCGAAAAAGTTTGATTTTTGTTTTTGTTGCGTCCAGCGCTTCTTGTCTGACATCAATCGCATAAATCATGCCCTGTGGGCCTACTCTTTGCGCAATTGGAATAGTAAAAAACCCAGCGCCACATCCAAAATCAGCGATTTTATCTCCCGGGCGCACGTCCCATGATTCAATCGCGTCCTCCGGTTTTAAAAACGAATCTCCAAGCATGCATATATTGTAGCATATTTGTGTTTTGACATCACAGCAACACTGAATAGACTTATCACTATTCTCGATAACTTTGTAAAAATAATGAGTGATTATCGTAAAGAATTTACTATCGTATTCTCAAAAACAAACTCGGCATAGAGGTTGTTGTTCAAAAATAAATTAATTTTACAATAAAGTAATTGATGCGACTTTGTCGCCGGAATCCATTTTCATGAGGCGGACGCCTTGCGTTGCGCGGGAAAGTGATGGGATTTGATTGAGAGGCGCCCTTATTACTTGTCCTTTTTGCGAGATTGTGATTATTTCTGTGGCTTCTTCGTCAATTACTTGCACTGATATCAGTGAGTCGGTTTTCGGTGTCACTTTAAATGTTTTGATGCCAGAGCCACCTCGTTTTTGAATGCGATACTGCGCGACAGCTGTTTTTTTGCCGTAGCCGAGTTCTGAAACAGAAAGTATTTCAACTTTTGTCGCGATTTTTTGGATTACATTCATACCCACCACCTCATCGTTTTTTTTGATTTTCATGGCACGTACACCCTTTGCGGATCTTCCCATTGCGCGTGCGTCTTTTTCTTTGAAACGAATCGCTTGTCCCAATTTTGTGGAAAGTATTATTTCATCTCCGGGCCGCACGATAGACGCCCAGCGAAGCGTATCTCCTTTTTCAAGATTGATTGCCTTGATGCCAGATCTCCTTACATCTTCAAAATCTTTTGCCTCAACTTTTTTTATAGTTCCTTTTTGTGTTTGTAGGAGTACAAATCGCTTATCATCTGTCTTTGCTTTTTTGCCGCTGATCATTGATAGTACAGAAGTTACTTGTTCTTCGCCATTTAGGGAAAGAAAATTTGCAATAGCCTTTCCTTTTGATTGGCGTGTTCCTTCGGGGATTTCATACATTTTTGTTTGATACACTTTGCCTAGATTTGTGAAAAACAAAAGATCATCGTGTGTGTTGCCTGTAATGAACTCAAGCGCCACATCCTCTTCTTTTGTTGTGACGCCAATAACGCCCTTGCCTCCTCTTCTTTGTACGCGATATTCATCTGGTCTGATACGTTTAACATATCCTCCTTGCGTCAAAATTAAAATTGTTTCTTCTTCCGGTACAAGATCTTCATTTGATATTATTTTAGCGGCTCCGGCGATAACTTTTGTTTTGCGTTCATCTCCGTATTTTTTCTTGATTTCTTGAAGTTCGTTTTTTATTACTTCATCAATTTTTTTTGGGTCTTTCAAAAGAGCTCGCAGTTCTTTAATGAGGCGCTGTTTTTCTTTTAACTCGTCTTCTATTTTTTGCCTTTCAAGGCCGGCAAGCGCAGATAAGCGCATTTCCAAAATGGCTGTGGACTGTTTCTCGGAGAGTTTAAATTTTGTGATAAGATTTTTGTGCGCTTCTTCTTTGTCTTTGGATTGTTTGATTGTTTTGATGATTGCGTCAATGTGGTCAAGCGCTATTTTGAGTCCCAAAAGAATGTGTTCTCTGTCTTCCGCTCGCGCTAAATCAAATCTCGCGCGTTTTTCAGTAATTATGCGTCTATGTTTGATAAATTCTTCAATGATTGTTTTGAGCGATAAAGTTTGAGGCTGAATGCCGTCAATTAAAGCCACCATATTAAAATGATACGCGCGTTCAAGGTCTGTGTGTTTGTACAGAGAGTTTAGAATTTTTTGTGGATACGCGTCGCGTTTGAGATCTATTGCAATGCGAAGCCCTTCCTTATCTGATTCGTCTCGGATATCGCGTATTCCATCAATTTTCTTTTCTTGTACCAGTTCGGCCATTTTTATGATTAGCTCCGATTTATTCACTTGATAAGGAATTGAATTGACAATGATTTGCCAATCTCCGGATTTCCGTTCAGTGATTTCTGCTTCACCGCGATTAACCACGCCTCCTTTGCCGGTTTGATACGCTTGCAAAATTTCTTTTTTATTAAATATTATTCCTCCGGTAGGAAAGTCAGGCCCTTTTACATATTCTGTAAGATCTTCAACAGTAGCTCGAGGATGTGAAAATACATGCAATGTTGCATCTATAATTTCGTTTAAATTGTGTGGAGGGATTTTGGTTGCCATACCAACAGCAATGCCCTCTGTGCCGTTTAAGAGAAGCTGTGGAATAGCGGCTGGTAACACGATTGGTTCTACTTTTGACCCGTCATAATTTGGTATGAATCCAACAGTTTCTTTTTCTATATCACGAAGCATTTCCGAGGCGATAGATGACATGCGCGCTTCGGTATAACGCATTGCGGCGGCTGAATCGCCATCGATGGATCCAAAGTTTCCCTGTCCTTCAATAAGCGGATATCTCAAAGAAAAATTTTGCGCCATGCGCACCATTGAATCATACACGGCGGTGTCGCCGTGAGGATGATATTTGCCAAGAACTTCTCCAACAACATTTGCCGATTTTTTTGATTTCGCGGAATGAGTAAGTCCCATCTCATGCATTGCAAAAAGTATTCTGCGATGTACAGGTTTTAATCCGTCGCGAACATCCGGAAGCGCGCGCGCTATTATAACTGACATCGCGTATTTCAAATATGAATCTTTCATTTCCTCAACTATTTTTTGAGGAAGAAGCGTACCAATGTGTTGTAGTTCTTTAATTTCTCTATCTTTTGACATATTTATTTAAATATTGAAAAAGAAGATGCCATGGCTCTATTTGTGTTTTCTGTAGCCATGCTGGTCGGTTTGATTGAAAACGTTGTCCACCAAATACCAACAATGATTATCATAAGACATAAAACAACAGCAACAGCAATTATTTTACGGGTCGATTCCGGTTTTTGCAAAATTATTTCCATAATTTCGTTTGCGTGCTTTACCATAAATTTATGGTGTTTTTAGTACTATAATTTTTTGACTGTCTGTAGGAACAGCGCTTTTTTTGATAGTAAGGCGTTCTTCAGGAATAGATTTTTCTCCCATTTCTTTCATAAATACCTCTACGCCGCTAATTTTTTCCTTAAGTCCTGGAATTTTGTAATGCATTGGAATTATAATTCTTGGTTCTATTTGATTGATTAATTTTGTAGCCATTTCTGCGTCAATAGTATCTCCTCCACCAACAGGAACAAACAAAATATCCGGCGTGCCGATTGCTTCGTGTATTTCGTCTCGTAATGTATTTTCTCCATAATCTCCCAAGTGTACTATTCGCAAATTTTCCCATGTAATTATATAAATGGTATTTTTGCCTTTTTCTTTGCCTTCTTTTGCGTCGTGAAATGAGGAAACGCCATGAATTTGAATGCCATGAATTTCATATTCTCCAGGCCCAGTAATTTTAAAAACATTAATGTCTTCTTTATCAGCCAAAGAATCAATATTGTTGTGATTTGAATGATTGTGTGTGGTCAGCGCGATATCTGTTCGAAAGCGCGGAGGAGTAAGCCCCGATTCTTTATCAAACGGATCAATCGCAAGCGTTGTGTCGCCACTCTGTATCTTAAAGCAGGAAATTCCGTAGTATGTGATTACCATAATATAAACATTGTAGCATTATTTAATATGCTTTTCAATAAGGTTAACTGTACATACCCTTGCGTAATTTTTCTATATCAGTATAATCAACACCATGAATACTGTAACACATGATAAGGCGCTTGAATTTGGCAATAACGCCTCTTCTATAATGGAGGAACTTTTAAAATTGCGCCCAAAAACATTTTTGAAGGAAGGAGATATCATCAATGGTGTTGTTTTGGAAAAAGACGGAGCTAGAGTGTATCTTGATCTTGGCATATTTGGCACAGGAATAATTTATGGCAAAGAATATCAAAATGCCCGTGATTTATTGAAAGGGTTAAAAGAGGGCGATACAGTTTCGGCGAAAATCGTTGATTTAGAAAATGAAGATGGACTTGTTGAGTTATCTGTAAAAGAAGCGGGCGCGGAAATCGCATGGAAGGATATACGTGAATTAAAAGAATCCGGCGACGCGATTGATCTTCGTATTAGCGACTCAAACAAGGGTGGGTTGGTTATTGAATTTAAAGGAATTAAAGGGTTTTTGCCAGCCTCTCAACTTAATTCCACGCACTATCCAAGAGTTGAGGGTGGAGATAAAGATAAAATTTCCGACGAATTAAAAAAATTGGTAGGCCAAGTATTATCTGTTACGATTTTGGATACGGACTCAAAGTCCAACAAACTTATTTTTACAGAAAAAGGTACTGAATCCGAAGAGATTAAAAAGACAATCGAAAAATATAAAATCGGCGACACGGTAGAAGGAGAAATTACCGGAGTTGTTGAATTCGGAATTTTTATTAAAATTGAAGATAATTTAGAAGGGTTGGCTCATATTTCTGAACTTGATTGGGCTTTGGTGGAAAATCCAAGTCAATTATTTAAAATTGGAGATAAAATAAAAGCAAAAATTATCGCAATTGAAGGAGACAAAATTTCATTGTCAGTTAAAGCGCTGAAGCCGGATCCGTGGGAGATTAATAAAGAAAAATATAAAAAAGGAGATATTGTAACCGGTAAGGTTTTGAGGCTCAATAAATTTGGCACATTGGTATTGTTGGATACAGGAATTTATGGATTGGCGCACATTTCGGAATTTGGTACCGAGAAGAAGATGCGCGAAACAGTAGAGTCAGGCAAATTATATATATTTCAAATTGCTGTGTTTCAGCCAGAAAATCGCAAACTCTCACTATCATTTTTAGGGAAAGAAGGAGAAGCTCCAAGAAATCTCAAAACAGAAATTGAAGAGTCCAAAGAAGAAAAAAAGACAGAGGAAGAACAATCAGCCTAGTACATATTGCGTTTTTTATTCAAAACACTTATTCTTGTATATAGAATAGGTGTTTTACATTGAGGGACAAAAATGGTCTTGAGGCGCGGCGGATGTGCAAGAGATTTGGAAGAAGAGATATTAGGGATAAAATCATGTGTGGATAATGATGTGTGTTGTTGTGATTGTCACGCGACCGGAGCTGTACATACCATATCTTGTTGTCATGTATGTATTCGGTGTAACAAACGCATTGCTAAAGATAGATTTTCTGTGCATCAAGTTTTATCTTGCCCACCAAGTATTTTGAGTGTTGCTATTGAACGACATGCAAGGTATGCCGACATCATCAAAAAAGCAGACGAAATTGTTAAAGGATATGATTATACTGTGACTCTTGCAGAAGAATTCACAATTACTCCTGAATTGACTAAACCTCAAAATAAAATTGTTCTTATTGTAAATACGCACGGGACATTTCCCGGAATTCTCATTCTTAATCAATTGAATGATGAGATTGCGCAAGCAACCGGCATTTCTGAAGAGAATATTGGTTTTAGTTTATTTCCTCGACATCAAGAACCAACAGCAGAGTGATCAACACTCTGTTTTTATTTAAGGACACTAGAATTTATACACTTGTGTTATTTGATAATACACAGTATTATTTAAATATTAATCGCAGTAAACTTTGTTATATGTCAAAAGAAATATCAGCAGAAGAAAACAAGCCAAGCACTATTAAGGTGCCAGTTGATGTTGATCCAGAGGCGACAAAACCGTTGATAGAGGCGTTGAATGAATTTCAAAAGAAAGATCCCGCCATAGGCAAACAGGCGCTGGAATCTGTTATTGCGGCTCATGGCGAAGCCCCTACAGAAGCAACATCAAAATCGACAAAAATATCTTTTGAAGAAGACAAGCAAATTATGGCCGATCGCGGATATGAATATAAAGGACCAGGCATCGGATTTATGAAAGAACAAATTAAAAAACCAAATGAAGTTGCTACAGAAATTGTAGTTCCACAAGAAGTACAATCTGGCTCATCTGTTGAAAGCACAAAATCTCAAGAAACATTAGCTCAACTTTCGGTAACTCAACACAATCTTTTGTTGATGGAACAATCAGCGGCATTTTATTCTTTGCATTATGGGAAAGATGATCCAATTGCTCGAGATTTCGCAACGGCGCGACAAGAATTGGAAGATAAAATGCGCGAAGAGCTTTTTCAAGATTGGGCCAAGCAATCCGGATATACTGGGAGTCCAAAGAAAGCAGAATATCCAGAAGCAGATAAAACAAACGCAGACAATGAAGAAAAATTATCCGAAGCCGTGTCTCAAGCTCCATATACCGAAGAAGATCTTCAAAAACTTCTTGAACAATCAAAAAAACCAGAAAATGTAGACGAACAAGAAGCTGTTCGTCAACTGGAAGAAACATTTCAACCGCTTATTATTCAAACAAACGAAAGTGGCGACAATATTGTTATTTTAAACGCAAGCGAAGCGACTGCGAGACATAAAGAAAAGCCGTCACTGCCAAAAGAAGCACAGGATATTTTGCGCGACGCGCATAAACAAGAAGAGGATAGTCTTAAGGAAGAACAAGATAGTGAATCTCGCGCACCAAAAACCCCAGAACAAAACAGAGCAGATGAATTGCGCAAAGAAATTGCTAGGCTTGCTGAAATTGGCGGCGCATCGCCGGAAGCAGTAAGTAGCGACATTGTTCGGATTCAAATTGAACTGGAAAAGTTGGAAAAAGGGCGTCGCAAAAAACATCGCGGTTGGGGATGGATAAAAGAGCGTGTAAAAGGTCTTGCCACAGTTGGGTTTTGGGAAGTGCATCAAGCGGAGCGTTTGCGAAGCTCGACCAAAGAAGTAGCCAAAGACGTTGGCGCACGAACCGAGGAGATTCAAAAAACAACTACATTAAATTTAGCCGATGCTTTAGCAGAAGCAGAAAAAATTCAATTTGCGCTCGAGGCGGCTGGCAAGAAAAAAGATAAGGAAAAAACAGCGGAAGATATCGAACGACTTTCTACAATAATTACAAAAGACAAAATGGAACAGAATAATCGTGTTATTGACGAAACATTAAAGCAGGCAGAGAGTGAATTACTAAGGCGTCTTGAGAAATACCGCAATGAATTTGGCGAGCGGATAGTAACCAATGATGAGGCGATTGCTCAAGCCATGAATAATCTGCGTGTCGAATTACAACAATTGCAAGATGGTCAGCGCGAAACCGATGTGCATGAAATTCAAACGGTTTTAAGGAATATTGATCCTAAATATTGGCGCCGCTATGTGTATGGTGGTGTGGAAGCGGCGGTGTGGGCGGCAGGTGGCTATCTTGCGTGGACAAAACTTGCTACTGAAAAAGCGATTGCGACAGGCGTGAAAGTCATTCAGCCCACTTTGCCAGGAGATATAAATATGCACAATACTATTTGGCAGAGCGCAAAAGAACTTTTGGTGAATCATGGAGTAGTCAATCCAACTGATCAAGAAGTGTTACAACTTTCAAATGGATTCGCTGACATTAATGGTATTGGGGTTAAAGAGTGGAGTATGTTTGGTAATCCAATGGATACAATAATGAAACAAGGTTATTTATTAAAAGTTCCAAAAGTAATTCTCAAAACAGTTTTGAGCGCGCGTGGTTTATAAAAACAATTTTTAATTATTTAATATCATGACTATTGAAGAAAAAGCAAAAAAATGTGGAGAACTTCTTGCAATATCCTTATTAGATGAAGAAATCAAAAAAATCATTTTGGAAGGCATTGGTAATTTTACCGAAGGCGATTTGGACAGACTTATGTTTTCTTTAGAGCAAGAAGATGAACATCTTGGGCTGACTGCGTCGCAACTCACCAATTTTGATAAAGAACAAGACAAAGGCTGGGATCAGCTTGTGGTAGCACAAAAAAAGAAAGCAGATGAGATTGTCAGCGATTTCTCTAGACAAATTGAAAAAAACGTTCAAGATAAAATTCGCGAGGAGATTAAATAAAAAAATGTATTTTTGCTAAAAACAGCGATTATGATATCGCTGTTTTTAGTTGTTGGATTGTTTCTTCCAACATTTGAAAATATAAATTGAGTCCTACTTTGTATGCTACTCCAGATTGAGCGCGGCCCAAAATATTGCCACAGCCGCGAAGTTCCAAATCGCGTTTAGCAATTTCAATGCCTGCACCGAGCCATGAATAGCGCTCAAGCGCCTCGAGTCGCTCAGTGGCGCGTTCTTTTAATTTGTGCGAAGGGTACAAAAAATACGCAAACGCTTCTTTATCTCCTCTTCCAATTCTTCCGCGTAATTGATGTGCCTGGGTTAGACCCAATTTTGTTGCATCTTCAACAATTAAAGTGTTGGCCTCTGAAATATCCAAACCATTTTCGATAATTGTGGTGGATACCAAAATATCAATTTTTTTATTGCGAAAATCACGCATTGTTTGAATGATTGCTTCGTCTTTCATGCGTCCGTGTAGAACTGAAATTACAGCATCGTGAAATCTTGGTTTTGTAATTTTCAATTCTCTAATTTCTTCCAAAAGCTTTGGAATTTTGTGAATTCGATTTGCTAAAAAATAAACTTGTCCGCCTTGGCTCGCAGGCGAGACAGGTCCGCCTTTTCTTGCTAGCTCAAATTCAATTGCTTTTTTCATAATTTTTTTATTCTTTGGCAAAACAAATGTTTTGATTTCCATCCGTCCGCGTGGTGGCGTTGTGATTTGTGAAAGCGATTGTATTTTGGAAAGTCCCAAATGAAGCGTGCGTGGTATTGGTGTTGCCGATAGCATCAAAATATCAATTTCAGGATATAATTTTTTTAATTGTTCTTTGTGCGCGACACCAAATTTTTGTTCTTCATCAATAATAAGAAGTCCTAGTTGTTTAAATTTAATGTGTTTGCCAAGAACTTTGTGAGTTCCGATGACTATGTCAATTGTGTTTTTTGCGAGCCGTGAAATAATGTTTTTTGCTTCATTGCTTGTTTCAAGTCGTGTAAGACGCACCACATTTATTCCGAAAGGCTCAAGCCGCGTTTTAAAAAGATTAAAATGTTGGTCGGCTAATATTGTTGTTGGCGTTAAGAGCACTATTTGTTTGCCATTTAAAATAGCGCGAAATGCGACGCGCAATGCGACCTCTGTCTTTCCAAATCCGACATCCCCAGTCAAAATTCTGTCCATTGGATAAGACTTCTCCATATCTTCAAAAATTTCTTTTAGCGCCTTTTTCTGGTCTGAAGTTTCTTCATGCAAAAAGCTCGCTTCAAGTTCGTCTTCTTGTTCTTTGTATGATGAATACGGAGCGCGAGTGACTATTCGTCTTTCCGCTAATGTTGCAAGAAGCGTTTTTGCAAATTCAATGATATCTTCTTTTGCTTTCTTTTTGGTGATTGACCAGAGTGGCGTGCCAAGTCGGTGGACAATTGGTTTTTTAAATCCCAAATAAGGTTGTATTCTTTTGAGCAACATCTGATGTTGCTCAATGTCATGTTTGGGGATATAAAGAAGATCAGGCGCATTTGGCCTTCCAGCTGGCGGCGCGTATTCAATAATATAGTCCTCATTTGTCTCACCACGGAAAATACCAATACCGTGATCAATATGGACAACATAGTCACCAGACTGAAAAAATGACTTATGAGAAGAACAAACAACCATCCCACCTGCACCTCTCCTTCGTAAGCCCGTTTGCAAATTGTATGGCATGGAGAGGGGTTGGTGGAAGGTAGTGCTTTGTGATGTCACACTTTGCGTAGCAACGATGGTTATTTCAGAAATATAATTACCTTCAAACTCAATAGCCCATGGCGTGTCTGCGTTGATAGGGAATAAATGAATTATACCTCCGCGCTGTGAAAATTCTCCGCGATGACGCGTCTCCCAAACTTTTGTGTAGCCGAGTCCTGTAACGCGGCGGAGAAATTCAGAGAGAGAAATTTTTTGTTCAACTTCGATTATTAAAATATTTCGAGCAAGCCAGCTGTTTTTTCCCGATGTTTCAATATTTTTTAAATTTTCTGTAAACCAATCCACCCTCTTTTCTAAAAAGGATGGGGTCACCGCGGCTATTATACATTTTTTGATATTAGTATTCAGCGTTAGGATTGTACCACCAATTTGCTTATTTTTAATGATATGCTACTTTAACAAAAGAGAATAGATAGCAAAGGAAAAATACAATGTTGAAATATGTTATGCCAACTTATGTTGTACTGATTATTTTGCTGTTGATCGGGCTTGTAACTGGCGTGTTTTTTTATTGTGTTGTGGCACCAATTGTGTCGTGGTGTAGCGAAAAAATTTCCAAGCCTTTTGCTCGATTTTTAATCAAATGGCGCTTGTGGTGATCTTGCTTGATACATAGAAAGTATTAAATAGAGAAAAATAGTTTGTTAACAACTTGCCGCGAAACCCACGACAAGTTTTTTTATTTGTATAAATTGCTATGAGTACCAATATATATAAATAAAACACTGTCTTTTGTAACTGGCTCATATATTACACGCAAGTCGCCAGTAATATTTATACTTCTATATTTATTATATTTTCCATGCAACTTGTGATTGTGTAACAGTGGATGAGATTGATTTTGTAAGAAAAGATCTCGTCGTTCTTGGAACTTGTTCTTATGAGAATCAGAAAGAGAGGCGTACTCCATTTTGAAATTTCGATGCAAATAAATTTTCATACAAATTTATTTTGCGAGGTAAGCGTCCATTTCTTGTCCTGTTGCAAATGGTCCGGAAATATTTTTTCCTGCTCGATAATCACGAGAAGCTTGTTTTAACATCTTTTCTATTTCTGGCCGCAATTTTGGTTCTATAGAAAAAGTAACCGTGCGATTGCGCACAAATTCTTTTAAATACGCATTTATAACTGTGCTTAATGGCAAACCAATTTCTTGTGCAATTTGTTGTGCTCTGTCTTTGACTTCTTTATCCGTCTTAATATTGATAAGTGTTTTCATATAACTATTGTATATTCAATAGTTGGGGCATGTCAACTAACAATTAAATTCACTCATTGCGTGTTCCAAAGAGTTGGTGATCATAACCTCAAGGGCTTCGGCGATGTGTTTTTGAACTTTTTTGATGATTTGTTGTTCTGTTGGGGAAAATTTGCCGACGATAAAATTAAGAAGTTTTTTTTGGTCTGGTTTTCGGCCCGAGACTGGGCAAATGCCAATTCTTATTCTGACAAAGTTTTTTGTCTTGATGGCGCGCATTACAGATTCCACACCCTTGTGCCCGCCAGAATTTTTTCCGTATGAAATTTTGACTCGCCCTACTGGCATATCAAGATCGTCATGAATAACAATTAAATTTTTGTTTTCTTTTTTTGTTCTCACCAGTTTTACCACCGCGCCGCCCGATTTATTCATAAATGTCTCTGGGAGCGCCATAAAAACTTTTTCCTTGCCTACTTTAAATTCGCTAGTTAAAGCATTCGCTTTTTTATTGAGATACCAGTCTGCTGGTTCGTCTTGGGCGGATTTTTTTGCAAAATATAAAGCCGTGTCTCGGCCAGAATTATGCCGAGTGCCAGCATATTCCTTTCCCGGGTTTCCTAATCCTATTATTGTTATCATACAATTTGGTAGTTAAATTATACTATCTTCTTGCATAAATGGCAAAAAGGGTATACAATTTTTCAATGGAAGAGAATCTCTCAAAAATAATTGTTACTGAAAAAAAACCGAGCGGCCTTTGGGAATTTTTAAAAGCAGTCATTATTTCTATTTTGATTGTTGTTCCAATACGAGCTTATGTTGCCCAGCCATTTATTGTTGATGGAGCATCGATGGAACCAAATTTTCACGGAGGTAATTATTTAATTATTGATGAATTATCATATCAATTTTTTCGCGAACCCTCGCGTGGAGATGTAATTGTATTTCGTGCTCCGACAAACCAGTCTCAATTTTATATTAAACGAATCATTGGATTGCCAGGAGAGTCGGTTGAAATTAGTAATAATAAATTATATATAACAACAACAAGCGGAGCTACATTTATGTTGGATGAACCATATATTCCTAAGTCTTTTAATACTGACCCAAATATTATTAAAAAATTAAATAAAGACGAATTTTTTGTTTTAGGAGATAATAGGCCACATAGTTCGGATTCAAGAATTTGGGGGGTTTTGCCAAGAAAAAATATTACTGGCAAAGCGCTTGTGCGATTGTGGCCTATAGATGAAATAGAATTGATTAAAAATTATTAGTAATTTGTATTAATACACATGGTTAAGAAAATAAAAAAAGAATTTGTGCGTTCTCCAAAGGGTATGCACGACATGCTTTCCGCTGATATTAGTTATTTTGATAAATTTATTGCGCGCGCGAAAGAAATAGTGGATTATTATGGATTTTCCGAAATTAAAACTCCACATGTGGAGTACGCAGAGCTGTTTATGCGCCCGCTGGGAGAAACGAGCGATGTGGTACAAAAGGAAATGTATATGTTTCGTACCAAAGGAGGAGACTTATTGGCGTTGCGTCCTGAGGGCACTGCGGCAATTATGCGCGCGTATGCGGAACACGGAATGGCATCGTGGCCGCAACCAGTCAAGCTTTTTTATGAAGGTTCGTTTTTCCGCCACGAAAATCCTCAACGTGGCCGCTTTCGTGAATTTAGACAATTTGGCATAGAAATTTTGGGCGATGCGGATCCAGTAAGCGACGCTTTGATTATAAAAGTTTCTTATCTGACTCTATTGGAGCTTGGGTTTAAAAATATTATGGTGCATATCAATAGTATTGGCAACAAAGATTGCAGGCCAGCGTATAAAAAAGAGCTTGCCAATTATTATCGCAAGAAATTTAATTATCTTTGCAAAAATTGTAAGCGCAGATTAAAAGAAAACCCACTAAGAATTCTTGATTGCAAAGAACAATCATGTGTTGAGCTACGTGAGCATGCCCCGCAAATGATTGAATATTTGTGCGAAGCGTGTAAAACGCATTTTCGTGGAGTATTGGAATTTTTAGATGAAAGCAAGATTCCTTATTTGCTCGATCATTATCTTGTTCGCGGTTTTGATTATTATGGAAAAACAGTTTTTGAGATTTTTATAGAAGATATTCAAAAAGACTCTATTGCACAAATTCCAACAGAATCTGCAAAAGAACAATTGGTTCCTATTGCTCTTGTTGGAGGTGGAAGATATGACGACCTAATGATGCTTTTAGGAGGGAAACAATTGCCAGCAACAGGGGCAAGTATTGGTATAGAACGCATTATTCACGAAATGAAACTCTTTGGATTCGCGCCAAAAATTTTTCCAAGCGCAAAAGTATTTGTAATACAAATTGGTTCTGCTGCCAAGAAAAAAAGCTTTGTTTTGATAGACGCCATGCGTGATGCTGGGATTAAAGTTAGCTCGTCGCTATCCAAAGATAGCATAAAAACTCAATTGAATATTGCAGCAAAAACTGGAGCGCGCATCGCTCTTATTATTGGACAAAAAGAGGCAATGGAAGGCTCTGTTATTATGCGTGATATGGATGAAGGAATTCAAGAAACCGTTATGGAAAATCGCCTTGTTGAAAAATTAAAAGCAAAACTAAAAACCAAAAAATAATATTTATTATGGTCGACGACACAACAAATTGTATTTTTTGTAAAATCATAAAAAAAGAGATTCCCGCCGAGACCTTGCAAGAATCCAATGATATTGTTATTATTCGTGATATTAGACCTTCCGCGCCAATTCATTATTTGGCGCTCCCAAAGCGTCACATATCTTCTATATGTGATATAACACATGATGATGAAATGCTTTTGGGGCATCTAGTTTATATGGCAAAAGGTGCCGCAGAAAAATTAAATTTGTCAGGATATAAGTTAATTTTTAATGTTGGAAAAGACGGCGGACAAATAATTAATCATATTCATTTGCATTTGCTTGGGGGTTGGCAGTCTGGAGAGCACAAGGCGTTAAACGTATAAATAGTATAGAAAATTATGGTACAAGTACAAAAAAATGACAACGAATCAACAGGGAGTTTAGTAAGACGTTTTACCAAGAGGGTTCAGCGTAGCGGTTTTTTGTTGCGCGTGCGCGGCAAGCGTTTTTATGAACCATCAAAATCTGATTTTGCAAAAAAGAAGGAAGCCTTGCGTCGAGTAACGTGGATAAAAGAAACGGAAAAACAAAGAAAACTTGGCAAAATCCAATAATTTTTTACATGGCAACTTTAAAGCAGAAAATCGCTGAAGATCAAAAAAACGCGTTGAAGACTGGAGACGCAATACGCCTTTCAACGCTCCGTCTTTTAAGCGCGGCAATTTCCAACAAAGAAATAGAGTTGCGTAAAAAAGATATTGGTCTTTCTGATGAGGAGATTTTGGATGTTATTGGAGCAGAGGCTAGAAAACGCAAAGATTCAATTGTTGAATATACAAAAGCTAATAGACAAGATATGGCTGAAAAAGAAACAGCAGAGCTCGCGATTTTGCAAAATTATCTACCGCCAGAAATATCCGACGAAGACTTGCTACGCATTGTGAAAGGTGGAATTCGCGAAGCTGGAGCAACTTCAGAAAAAGAATTCGGAAAAGTAATGAAAGCCGTTATGCCTCTACTCAAAAGTAAGGCATCAGGAGATCGCGTCTCCGCGGTTTTACAAAAAGAACTTGGACAAAAAAACGCCTAAGTTTTTCTGGTATTGAAGAAATATAAGAGGTGTCATGGCAGATAATATAAGCAATCAAGACCTATTCCAAAGAGTAAAAGAACTAAAATTACCGATAGGTAAATATGCTTTATTTGGCAGCGCACCACTTGGAATCCGGGGGCTAAAAGATTGTCACGATATAGATATTATTGTAACGGAAGATTTGTGGGACGAATATAAGCGAAAGAAATGGGAAATAAGAATGATGCCTCATAGCAGTCAGTATCTCTGGAACGACGAAATTGAATTATGGAAAGACTGGAAACCAGGTAGATGGGATATTCAGAAATTGATTGAAGAGGCGGAAATTATAGATGGACTTCCGTTTGTAAAACTAGAATATGTTGTTGACTGGAAAAGACAGAATGGCAGAGAAAAAGATGTGAAAGATATAGAAACGATAGAAAAATTCCTGCGGATACGGGAATAAAATCAAAAAGTGTCATGGGACATAGGAGAAAGGAAAAGCCCCAACTAGTTATTATGTGGGGCGTTCGAAAGTTTTTTCACATCCAGGACATTTAAAGTTTTTTAGGAGAATATCGCACGATGGACAATATAAGTAGAAACATGTGCTTTGCATATCCGGTATAAGGTTGCACACGGTGCAAAATCCGCTATCCAAGCGTTCTGTACAGGGAGGATCGTAGTGATGCAGAATCATCTTAGCTTTTTTCATCGAGAGCCTCCTAAAATCTTGATAAGAACTACTGCAAATAGGTTATAATGATTGCCAATAGTTTGTCAACCTTTGTTTTGACAAAATAGCTAGTAAGATTTAATCTCTATTATAGATGGTTCGTTGTGATGGCAGAATGAAAAGTGGTTACGTAATGTATCAAGTAAAGTCTATTATAGAGCACGCAGAGGCGGCGCAATATTTTGCATGGTGTTTGGGGGGTCAGCGCTCGACGCCTTATTGAAAGCAATTGATGGCTCAAAAAATGGAGAAAGCGTCGAGGTAGCATTTAATGAAACCAAGCCTGGAGAGTTCGAGATTTACAAGCGCTTGAAAGGCAGAGGGTTCGATGGTTTTGATGATGTAAGACGATTAGCAAGTGGGAATGTGGTTGAAAGAAAGATTGTTTTTAATTCTAACACCAGCGTTCCAAAATGTTTATAAGATTTTTTTAAAACGCAAGGGTGGAAAACTATTACGAAACCGCTAAAAATAGCACTGTAGATTAAGCTAGAACTGATCCGCGCCATGCGCGGGTTTTTTGATTTTTACTACCAAATCATGAATAATTATAAAATACTCTATGATTTCATTTACAAATCTTACATCAAAATCAATACGGCGAAGAACTTTTGAGAAGCTCTATCACAAAGCGCTACCAAAAACATTTGAATTAAGCGTGGTTTTTGCTACTCCATCTTTTATGCGAAAGCTGAATAAGAAATATCGTAGAAAAGACAAGATCGCCAATGTCCTTTCTTTTTTAATAGATAAGAGCTCTGGTGAGATATTTTTGAATAGAAATGAAAAAAATTTGCCATATTTGTTTGTTCACGGGTGCCTTCATTTGAATGGATACGATCACAAAAATGATAAAGACGCCGCAAGAATGGAGAAATTGGAGGATAAAATTTTGAATAGTTGAAATATACTGCTATTATAAAATTATATGGCACGCTCTCATGGAATTATTGGCATAGATATAGGCACTGACACGGTAAAAGCCATATTGTTGGAAATTGTTAAAGGTGAAGATTTGCCGCGAGTAGTATCTGTATCGGCAATTCCATCAGAAGGTATTAGAAACGGGGTTATTTTGAATCCTGAAGAGATATCGGAATGCATACATAAATCTATTGATTATTTGACAAAAAATACAGAGTTGAAATATATTAGCCACTTTGTTGGGATAGGAGGCACTGGGTTGGAGTTCCAAAAATCAAAAGGATTGGCGGCAATTTCAAGAGCAGATGGCGAGGTATCAGGAGAAGACATAAAACGCGCTGTTTCTGCAAGCGAGTCAGCACTTACAAAAATGCAGAATCGCGAGGTGCTTCACAAGATTCCTTTTGTATATCGTGTAGATCAAGATACTGTGACTAATGACCCTATAGGCTTAAACGGCAATAAATTAGAAGCTGAAACATTTTTTATTACTTCTTTTGTGCATCATATAAGGGGCGCTCTAAAGGCATTTGATGAAGCAAAAATAGAGATTGATAATATTTTTGCATCGCCATTGGCACTTTCGTATTCCGTGCTGTCTAAGAGAGAAAAAGAAGTAGGCGTGATGATTTTGGATGTCGGCGCAACTACCACATCTATAATTGTTTTTGACGAGGGATTCCCTTATTCTATGGAAGTGATTCCGTGGGGGTCGGTAAATATAACAAACGATATTGTAAAAGGTTTTCAAATTTCAATTGAAGAAGCCGAAAAGTTAAAAATAAATTATGGTGCGGTTGCGAGTGCCGCAAATACGAGTGTCTCGAAGAAAGATGACATAGTGTATGGCGCTTATTCAAAGCGGAAACTCTCGGAAATTATTGAAGCAAGGTTAGAAGATATTTTTGAGCTTGTGGAAAAACATCTTAAAAAAGTTGATAGAGTAGGACTTTTGCCGGCTGGCGTGGTGCTTGTCGGTGGTGGCGCAAATATAAATGGTATTGCCGAATTTGCGAAAGAGTATCTTAAATTGCCGACACGCGTGGCTTCCCCAGAAAATCTAGGCGGTTTTAAAGACAAGGCAAACAATCCTGTGTGGGCGGTTTCTGTTGGCGTGGCGCTTATGGCTCTTTCACAAAACGAAATCAAATCATCAATATTTCATGGAAAATCAGGTGTAGTTCTCAAATGGCTTCGCAATTTCTTGCCTTAAAAAAAGCCCGCGACGGCTTATTATGAGTTTTCTAGTATTTTTTTCAAATCTTTCATCAAAGAAAAATTTGGCGTTGAAATTGCTGTTCAAGGATAATAAAAAACTTGCTATAAATTTGTAGCAAGTTGTTCCACGGCTAGTTTCTCTAATTTGTCTAAAAAATTTTGTGTTTTAGCGTCAACAAGTGCATTTTGTAATTTTTTAATGAGATCGGCAAAACTAGAAATGTGTTCTGGCTCTAATGTTTCAATAATATCTATTGTTACATCGCGTGCGAACCGAACGCTTTCCGCGACATCTTCTGATAAATTATCAAGATCATCCCATTTTTTTGGTCGCTCGATTTTTACGACATGTGACACGTGTACACCCTCTTTGTTTCTACTGAAAAATTTAGCAATTTCCTTGTCCTTTGTCAAGATTTGCAATTATTTTGCATACCGCTACACTAAAGTAGTCTTTAGTTTGTAGTATGTAGCTTATAGTTTAAGCTTCAACTTACCTATAACTCAAAACCACAAACCACAAACCACAAACCATAAACTACAAACTATTAACTATAAACTATCTTTATGCCACATATTAAACCAGATATAGAGGCGTTTGCTAGAATTAAAGTGGTCGGTATAGGTGGATCTGGCGGCAACGCGATAAATCACATGGTGCGATCTAAGGTTCGCGGCGTTGAGTTTATAGCAATCAATACTGATGCACAGGATTTACATAAAAGCATGGCTTCAAAAAAAATTCGTATTGGAAAGGGCCTTACCAAGGGGTTGGGTACTGGCATGAATCCAGAAATGGGCAAGCAGGCCACAGAAGAAACCAAAGATGAAATACAAGAAGTTCTTAAGGGGGCTGATATGGTATTTATTACATGCGGTATGGGAGGAGGCACAGGTACCGGAGGTTCTCCTGCGGTCGCGCAAATTGCTAAAGGGCTTGGTGCGCTTACGATTGGAATTATTACTAAGCCGTTTTCGTTTGAGGGCCTTGAACGCAGTCGTATTGCGGAAACCGGCATTCTTCGTTTTCGCGAAGCTGTAGACGCAATGGTTGCTATTCCAAATGATAGATTGATGAATGTAATTCAAAAAGATACTCCGCTACTTTCCGCGTTTAGTATGTGCGACGAAGTGTTGAGGCAAGCTGTGGAAGGAATTGCTGATCTTATTACTGTCCCAGGAATTATCAATGTTGATTTTGCTGATGTACGGGCAATTATGCAAAACGCAGGATCTGCTCTTATGGGTGTTGGTTTTGGACGAGGTGAAACACGCGCAGAGGACGCCGCTCGCCAAGCAATAAATTCTCCACTTTTGGATGTTTCTATCAATGGCGCGCGAGGAGTGCTCTTTACAGTGGCTGGTGGCGCGGATATGACAATGTGGGAAATTCAAGAAGCAGCTAAAATTATTACCGCATCAATAGATGCGGATGCCCGTGTTATTTTTGGCACTACTCAAGACGAAAGGCTTCGTAAAGGAGATCTAAAGATTACAGTTATTGCATCGGGCTTTCCCGACGGTATGCCGAGCAAATCAGCGTCATTATTTGGCAACGCGCTAGTTAATAATAGGCAAAATATAGCATCAAACGCTATTAATGCTAAGGGACCAGCCATGATTGGCTCATCAAATGGAACGGACAACAAAACAGAAGCGATTCCAGTAAGTGATGAGTATGAATGGGATACAATTCCTGCTTTCATGCGGAGATCGAAAAAGAGCTAATAGTTAAAAAATCATAAAAACACCAAAAAATATCCTTATTTATAAGGCTATTTTTTTGTATTAAATTTCAGACAAACTTATCCACAAAATCGAAAATTTGACACCTTCTTTCGTGGACATGCTAAGATGATATATGGAAGAACAAGACAATAAGAAATTTTCTAAAGAATCCTTCACAAGGGATTTTTTTGTCTCCAGTCCAAACAACTCAAATTTCCTTTTTGAGGATGTGGTTGCCGCCTCAAATACATCTATATTGTCCGATATTGCTTTTAAAAGACATCACAAAGAGTTTGTAACAAATAGACACAAAATTTGTATAAATCGTTATTTTACAAAAGAAGGAGTACATCCATACGATGAATTAAAATGGGAAAAGCGATCTGCTAAAATTTCATCTTCCAAGGGAGAAATAATTTTTCAGCAAGATAATGTAGAAATGCCAACATTTTGGTCTCAATCGGCTACCGATATTGTTGCTGAAAAATATTTTGCAGGACACATTGGTAGGCCCGGCAGAGAGACATCTGTTCGGCAATTAATTGACCGTGTAGCGGACACAATAACACGCTGGGGGATTCAATCAGATTATTTTGTGTCGCAAAAAGATGCAATTATTTTCAACGAAGAATTAAAATCGCTTCTTATCAATCAGCGCGGATCGTTTAATTCCCCGGTTTGGTTTAATGTTGGTGTAGAAAAAAAGCCGCAATGTTCCGCGTGTTTTATTTTAAGTATTGAAGATTCAAAAGAATCTATTTCAGAGTGGTACAAAACAGAAATGTTTATTTTTTCCGGAGGCTCTGGCGCTGGCATCAATCTTTCTACGCTTCGCTCATCGCTGGAATCAATCACCAATCGAGGTAAATCATCAGGTCCTGTTTCATTTATGAAGGGCGCGGATGCTATCGCAGGTACGATTCGTTCCGGTGGCAAGACGAGACGCGCGGCAAAGATGGTTATTTTAAACGCGGATCATCCAGATATAAAACAATTTATTGTATGTAAATGGAAAGAAGAAAAAAAAGCAAAAGCGCTTTTATCAATTGGTTATGATGACGCGCTGGATGGGGAAATTTACAATAATATTTTTTTTCAAAACGCAAATAATTCCGTCAGAGTTACCGATGAATTTATGCGAGCAGTAGAAAACGATGGAGAATGGCATTTGCGATACGTAAAAACCGGAGAAATTGCAGAAACGATTCGCGCCAAAGACTTGATGTATTTGATTGCAGAAGCGGCATGGCATTGCGCAGATCCCGGTATACAATTTGATACTACGATAAACCAATGGCATACTTGTTCAAATACAGCGCGCATAAATGGATCCAATCCGTGTTCTGAATACATGCATCTCGACAATTCCGCATGCAATTTAGCGTCGCTTAATTTATTGAAGTTTGTAAAAGCAAATGGAGAATTTAATATTGATGCGTATAGAAACGCAATTAGACTGTTTGTTATCGCTCAAGATATCATCGTTGGGCACTCTTCGTATCCAACTGAAAAAATTGCAAAAAATGCGGTGGATTTTCGACAGCTTGGGTTGGGATACACCAATTTGGGGGCTCTTTTGATGCAGTGGGGGCTACCATATGATTCTGATATTGCACGCGCGTATACAGGTGTTATTACCGCCATTTTGACAGGAGAGGCATATCGTACTTCCACAGAAATTGCCACAGCAGTAGGCCCATTTAATGGATATGAGAAAAACAGAGAGTCCACACTAAATGTGCTTCGTATGCATTCAGAAGCGGCCAAACAAATCAACGACTCGTTAATTACCAAGGAACTAAAACATTCAGCGGTTCGCGTGTGGGAAGAAGCGTGCCAAAGCGCAGAACAAGTTGGCGTGCGAAATGCTCAAGCGACGGTTCTTGCCCCCACAGGCACAATTTCTTTTATGATGGATTGTGATACTACAGGCATTGAACCCGGATTTTCCCTCGTCGCGTATAAAAAAATGGTAGGTGGAGGATTTTTGAAATTAGTCAATCAAAGTGTGGAACCAGCGCTTCATTATCTTGGATATACGGAAGCCGAAAAAAAAGAAATTATAAACTATATTATGGCGAATGATACTATTGAGGGCGCACCATATATTAAAGACAATGATATGCCGGTTTTTGATTGTGCTACAAATGCTCCTGGTGGCAAGCGATCTATTCATTATCTTGGACATATTCGTATGATGGCGGCGGCTCAACCATTTATTTCCGGCGCAATTTCCAAAACAGTAAATTTGCCGGAATCCGCAACCATAGAAGATATTATTGATACATACACTGAGGCGTGGAAAATGGGACTCAAGGCAATAGCAATTTACAGAGACAATTCAAAAGGTACGCAAGTATTGAATACTTCACGAAACAAGACTTCTACGGCAGGCGAATCTGCCGAAACTACATCTCACGCGGCTCCTCCAGAAGTACAAAGAAAAAAAATGCCATCAGATGTAAAATCAATTCGGCACAAATTTTCAATTGCAGGACACGAAGGATATATTCATTGTGGTATGTATGATGACGGCACATTGGGAGAAGTATTTATTCGTGTTGCAAAAGAGGGTTCCACTATTTCAGGTCTTTTAGACGCGATTGGTATTTTAACATCTATTTCTTTACAATCAGGAGTTCCGATAAATACTATTATTAAAAAACTTGTTCATTCACGCTTTGAGCCTGCAGGATACACGGACAATCCAGATATTATGGTTGCAAAATCAATTCTCGACTATATTGCAAAATATTTAGCAATACAATTTTTGACAGCAGATGAGCGCGCTACTTTTGGCATTTATACAAACACTGACAATGAGACAAAATTTAACAAACAGTTCGCTCAAATTGAAGAAACTGTATTAGAAACAAAAACTATTCCAAAAACTACGATTGAGGCTTCGATAGCAAGCATTGCGATGAAACAACCGACTACAACAACCGTCTCAACTACTTTTTCATACCAAGATGCGCCATCGTGCCGTTGCGGATCTTTAATGATTCGCACAGGCTCCTGCTACACTTGTCCTTCCTGCGGGGAGAATTTAGGTAGTTGTTCATAAATAAAAAATTAGCTTCTCAAATTTTCTATTTTTATCGCATCCACGCTTTTATTAGCAAAGTCTTATAATTACTTCGGAAGCGTAAATGTAGAGATAATTTGCTGAAAAAGTTCATAATCAAAATCCTTTAAAGTAAAATCAGTATCCGCGATAATATTGTAAACATTTTTTTTGTTTGTGAAAATAAAATTTTTTCTCTCCATGTCGGTTGCCGCCTCAATGTTTCCAAATTTTATATATAAAACAGAATCGTTATTTTCAGAAATCTCTTTCTTGACATATTCTCTAGTAGAAAGATTTTCTTCATTTTCTCCTTCTAGTACCTCAAAAGTTATGCCATTTTCTTCGTCTTGAGTAAGCAGGTTTACTGAATAATCTAAATCAGCATACTTCTCAATTTTAAGATTAGATGGATATTTAAACTCAAATCCAAACCTTTCGTCTTGGTATGTTTTCCATTCGTTATGTGGTAGTGCTTTAGTACTTTCCTTACTTTGATCTACTTTTTCGAAATCTAGAATTGTTGGCGTTTTAATAGTATAAAAATAATAATAACTTCCACCTACACCAATCAGTACAAATATTACAAACACCACAATCAACATATTTCCATTAAAATTTTTCATATTTTTATTTTACTACATAAAACAGACAAATTAAATAGCTTACCTATATACAAGAGAAAATATTTTTAAAAAGTGCCTTCGGTTAACGACCTTGAAATATTAAAGAGATTGTGTATAATTACAATTGTTCTTTGTCAGATAGCTAATCTCGGCGCAAGCCGGGATAGGAAAGTCC
>CAYIWH010000005.1:30834-37430 GCA_964367075.1 uncultured Candidatus Saccharibacteria bacterium
ACAATTGTTCTTTGTCAGATAGCTAATCTCGGCGCAAGCCGGGATAGGAAAGTCCGAACACCAATCGCGCTTTGCGCGATTAATGGCAGTGGCTAACGGCCACGCCGATATTGAGCAATCGATATTGGACGGATAGTGTCACAGAGACCATACCGCCGATCGTCATCAACAAGACCCTAAAGGTATTGAAGATGAAGGAGGTAAGGGTGAAAAGCGGTGAGGTAAGAGCTCACAGCGTGCGCTGGCAACAACGTACGATGAAAAACACCTGCCTGGTGCAAGTCCGTATCCAGTCCCGCTTTTGAGTTTTTGTTTTCTAAATCAACAATTCAAAAAAATCTTGTTTTCACTAACAGCGGCTTAATCGTTCAAACAAGGTTTTTTTGAATTGTTGATGAACCGATGATTCAGAAGTCGTATTTGAACGATTACGCTTCGGTTAGTGAAAATACGATTTTTGAAGCATCGAAACAAAAAATCAAAAGCGGGGCTGGAGGAGACGCTTGAGCCTGAGAGCAATCGAGGGCCTAGATATATGGCTATCCCCGCTAAAAGCATTCGTATTTTTGCGGGACAGAATTCGGCTTATAGACAAAGAACTTCAAAACCCCGCTTAGGCGGGGTTTTGAGTTTCGTCATTATCTTCAAGGACTTTTATAAAAAGTTTTCGCGATACTCTTGGGTGGCCAAGCTTTGCTACGAGAGACTCAATTTGATCAAGCGTATATACACGGTAATTGTTCATTGGATGGCGAGCCGCGGCAAATTTACCCGCTTTGTCCCAATTGCGGAGTGTAAGCTCTGTCACACCAATTAATCGCGCCGCTTGTTGTATTGTAAGGTATTTTTTTTCCATATTATTTCAAGTAATTGTATCATAGAATATATAGTGGGTCGTGTATAGTGTGTATTTTGCTGGTGTTGACTTCTTTATATAGGGATGCTAGACTAAAATGGATAAATATATAAAGCCCTTGAGGGCTTTTAAAAATCCCAATTTTATAAATTTATACACATATGATTCAGAAATTAATTAAATATTTAAAAGAGACAAGAACGGAGCTTAGTAAGGTAAATTGGCCAAACAGACAAGACACAATACGTTTTACCGCAACTGTAATTTTGGTATCTTTATTTGTCGCAATTGCGCTTGGTGGTTTTGATTATCTTTTTCGAGCGCTATTATTTGTTTTTATAAATCAATAATTTGTTTGCTAAAATTTTTAAATTATTATGGCAAAACAAACTCTTGAATTAGGCAAAAATTGGTATGCTGTACATACATACGCAGGATATGAAGACGCCGTTGCTCGCAATCTCAAACAACGTATTGAGTCTTTGGGAATGGAAGGCCAAATTTTTCAGGTAGTCGTGCCGATAGAGAAAAAAATTAAAATCAAGAGCGGCAAACGTCGCACCGTGGAAGAAAAAATCTATCCTGGATATGTTTTAGTTGAGATGGTTGTTACCGATGCGTCGTGGTATGTGGTTAGAAACACTCCGCGGGTAACTGGCTTTGTGGGTTCTGGTACTACGCCAACTCCGCTTTCACGAGAAGAAATTGACGTGCTCTTTTCGCGCATGGGCAAAGACGAACCAACTCATAAAATTGATCTTGCTATTGGCGACGCGGTACGTATAAGCGACGGACCATTTAGAGACTTTGAAGGAAAGGTGAATGATATAGACGAAGCGCGAGGCAAAATAAAGGTTCTGGTTTCTATGTTCGGACGAGAAACACCAGTAGAGCTTGATTTTTTGCAAGTAAAGAAGTTATAATCAACCCACTATGGCTACTAAACCAATTAAGACAATTTTGAAACTTCAAATGCCGGCAGGAAAAGCTACTCCCGCTCCGCCTATTGGGCCAGCGCTCGGACAGCATGGAGTAAATATAGGCGAATTTGTAAGCAAATTTAATGCCGCGACTTCCAATATGGGCAACGACATTATTCCGGCTGAAATTACTATTTATCAGGATCGTACATTTGATTTTAAACTTAAAACTCCTCCAGCGTCGGATCTTTTGCGAAAAGCCGCGGGTGTGGAAAAAGGAGCAGGCAATCCTCTTAAAAACAAAGTTGGCAAGGTGACAAAGGAAAATGTTCGTCAAATTGCAGAGCGCAAGATGGAAGATTTGAACGCAAATGATGTAGAGGGCGCTATGCGAATAATCGAGGGTTCGGCGCGAAGCATGGGGATTGAAGTCACAAAGTAAGTACGAAAATCGTAATTACTGCAAAAATCATCCAGATTAATCGGGATGATTTTGTTTATCCACAATGTGTCATTGTTAGCAGTTTTTTGTTTGTGCTAATCTTCTGGTAGAGGTTTTTTGATTTGGAAGGCAACAATGATAAGTCGGCTTACGAAAGTAGAATATAGGCAAATGATGACATGGACGACTTCTTTGCGCGGAAGTTGCAATAGGCTACATACAGCCACAACCTTATGGACAGCCGAGCCAGAGAATAGATTGCTCGCGACTGGATATAATGGCGCACCATCAGGACTTTCGTCATGCGATGAAGTCGGACATTTAATAGTAGAGGGACACTGTGTGCGCACAAATCATGGCGAGGAAAATGCTCTTTTACAGTGCAGAGATTTTGATAACTTGCGCAATGGTATTGCTACAATTCTCGGGACTCCATGTTATTCATGTGTCCGCAAGTTAATTAGCAAGCAAGTAAAACGATTGGAATATATTGGTACATATAACAATGCTCAAGGCAGTGAGCATCTGAAAGCGCTTTTTGATGAAAGCAAATCAGACGTAGTCTGTATAAGTGTTGATGAATTGATTGCAACGATTTCAAAAGCAATTGCTTTTTCTAAAAATCCGCCAGGAGGAATGCTTAAAGATTTTCCTAATCTTAGTGTAATTGGTACAGTGAAAGCATCATGATTAAAGAAGGAAAATTCATAGATTTTGAAGGAGGTGAGGGGAGCGGAAAGAGTACCCAAATTCGCCATTTGAAGAAATATTTTGCTGAAAAATATGGAGCCGGGCGCGTTGTCAAGACTCATGAACCAGGCGGAGGGATGCCAAATTATCGTGAGCAAATCTTCGCGATAAAACAAAATAATCCAGGTATTACTGATTTAGAACTAGCAGAGAAAGAGCTGGAATTATTTGAGGTTGATCGTGCGCTCCATGTCAAAAATTTTATTCGCCCAAAGATAGCGGCAGGATGTATTGTTCTTTGCGATAGATTTGTGCCATCAACAGTAGCGTATCAA
Organism: uncultured Candidatus Saccharibacteria bacterium; assembly: GCA_964367075.1. Classification (GTDB taxonomy): domain Bacteria; phylum Patescibacteriota; class Minisyncoccia; order UBA11713; family 2-01-FULL-45-33; genus CAYIWH01. The sequence continues at coordinate 34,078 of CAYIWH010000005.1, forward strand.
GGATACGCGCGAGGAATGAACTTGGAAACTGTTCATCAAGCCAACAAAAAAGCGACAAGCGGGATTGTACCTGATTTGATAATTTTGATGGATATTAATCCTGAAATAGGAATTGCAAGAAAATTTCAAAACCAAACAAACGAACTAACCCCGTTCGACAAAGAAAAAATATCTTTTCACGAGAGAGTTCGCGCCGGTTTTCTCGCGCAAGCAAGCGCGGATCCAAATCGCTGGGTAATTATTGACGCATCTAAATCAGAAACACTTATTACTTATCAGCTCATTGACATATTGTCCGAACGATTAGGATTATAATTTTTTAATTCCCAAGGCAATTGCCTTGGGTTTTTTTGTGTGCTACTCTTTTTAGAGTTTGTACTTTGAAATTTGAGAGAGAGGAGAGAAAGATAAATGGTTGACCAGCTCAAGGCATTGAAGGATAGATTTAATCCGAAAAGACGCTATGAATATGAAAATATGCAACTTGATGTAGATGGAATTTTTGTTCGCATTGATGAAGACGGATTTGTGGCTTCGGAAGACGGAGAAGCGTATATTGTACCAATTGAAGATGTTTTGCAGGATGTCTCTATTATTCGAAGCGCGAGAGTTTCTACAGGACGCGATTCCGCGGTTATTAATGAAAAGGCTACCGGACTAATTGGAGCTTTGTATAGAGACGAACACAATACTCCTTTTGAAGGAGGCGTAATGTTCCGATTTCGCGTACGCGTGCCGATTTATACAGCTCAGCCGTTTTTTCAACTTCCCTATGTGCATAATGAATTTTCAGGAAGATACAGCATACTAGATGCGCCATATGCTACTCCATTTTATGTAATACAGTCGTCAAACACTAAAATTCATAAAATTTTTGAAGAAGCTGAACAAGATGCACAGTCGGTTTATCAATTATTTTTGTCACATGGCATTGCCAAAGAACAAGCGCGATTTGCACATTTGTTTAGATTTTTTACAAAGTTTTATTGGACTATATCGTTGCGGCATATTCTAGAACTTTTATCTTTAGAGGAAAATTTACTTTCACCAAAGGAGTTTTGGTTGTTTCGCGATAATATTTTGAGAAACGTTGTGCAAGATTGGACCCCATGGGCATATGATAAGTATTTGGAATATCCCAAGAGTTACAAAGCACGATGGCACGAAGATATAGAACCAAGTGATGGTATAAATTCTGACGGGCCATTCAAACGGATTTCTAACATTGGCACACTTTCTGTTGTTTCCACAAAGATTGATGAAAATCTTATTAAATTAGGTATTCATACTGGTCCAAATCCAAAGCGTGGATTTGGACATGGTGTGGCAACATTTGCAATGCGCGTTCCTATCTTTGTGTACAGACAATGGGTACGGCATAGATACGGTGTTTGGTCGGAATTTCCAGTTGACTTTGATTGTACGGTATCAACTCGAGATTTTTATGTTCCAGAGCATTTTCGCAAGCAAATTGGCACAACCATGCAATATCATTTTGAAGATATGAATGATGCTGAAAATACGGAAATGCAAGATAATTTAAGACGTCTCATTGAAAGAAGCTGTATTAGATATACGCACTTGCGGGAGCTTGGATTAAACTCCAGAGAATCAGCAACTATTTTGCCATATGTATTTCGCATTCCGACGCTATGGACTGTAAATGTAGAAAGCTTGATGAATTTTTTTTCTTTGCGATGTGATACGCATGCTCAATGGGAAATTCGCCAATATGCAAATACAATTTACGAATGGTTTAGAGAGCGTTATCCGTGGGCAAATAAAATCTTTCTCGAACAGCTTAATTTCGGCAAAAGCGACATTTTTAGAAAATAAATATACAACATCCCGACCATTGCGTCGGGATTTTTTTTGTGCTATGTATACAAGCAGAGCCAGTGTTGACAATGTCTGGCAGAAAAGGAGAAACCAAATGCCGTATGTACCAAGTAGAAAGACAGTCCCACCAGCAGAAGACAGAGCAATGCTTGATGTGGCAGTAGAGCTAGTCGCAGAAGACATCGCATTAAAAGTAGATAACAAAGACAATTTTTCATTGAGGCGCGCTTATGAGAATTCTTTTATTGAAATTGGAGAAACTCTTAGACGACTTGCTGGGCACTTTTATGATGCTAAGTATGTGGCAAATACACCTTGTGCAAAATTAGCTGCCACGATCTATAAAATTGCTGAAAAATACAATTATGTAGGAGCATATTTGGGAGAATTAAATTATGCGATTACTAGATTAATTCAACGAGTACCGCAAATTAAAGTTGCGCGTGGTGATTGGAATGAAAAAAATGAGCTTAGATATTGGGTTTATGCCGTTACAGTAAAAGCATTAATTGTTGTAGCAAATCGTCTTAATAAAGAAGAAGGTTATTATTGTGATTATTATTGTTTAGCTGGGGTATTTGAAGATGTCAAAGATGAATACAAGTGGAGAGTTAATCGCGCGTATGAAGCGGCCCAAATTGTAAAAAGCGGCGACTGTTACGATACGCCTTTTTATACAAAACTCATTGAGCTTGTTGACGAATCAGGCAAACACGTTTGTTATATTGATGGTTATTTTGAGCGTAGCGATAAAACTGTAAATTGTGATGTTGTTCCTTATCAAATTGTCGTAAGAAAAACGAAATAAATATCAAACACTTGTCTACTGGCAGGCAGGTCCGGTGTTTGATAAAACGCCCAGTCGAAAATTGACTGGGCATTGTTTTTTGAGTAATGTGTAAAAAGATTTGAAAACTAGGATTGCTCAATGCTTTATGCGCATATTCTTGAAGCAATAGCAGACGGACAAACTAAATATGTGCTTGTTTTTCGTGATTTTTATGAATTTTATAGTTCACAAGAAAGAGCGGAGCTAACTCATTGTATTCGTTGGACATTCAAAGAGCCAAGTGGCGCACGCGGCTCTCTTAACGCGCAAATTGCCGCGTGGGCCAAGGACAACAATATTTCTATTGTTGGGATTCCGGAAACATCAAAATATTTTAAGCCAGACATAGAAACTTACATTAAACAATTGGAATCGCGCATTGAACAAATGGCTACTCTTTTGCAAGAGAGAACAGACGCGATAGATGATAACAATGTTGTTGAAGAGCAGGAAGAAGCAAATGAATGTCCAGCCCACGAAAAACTTGAAAAACTTCAAGATGTTGTGAGACTGGCTCAACAGAGTGGTTGTAGGCATATAGACGACGCGATTAAAGAAATGGATCAAGGCGGAAAAAACGGACATTGACAAAACCTAGTTTTATTGCTATTTAATATTTAGAATAACAATCCTACGGACAGGGCTCAAACCGAATTGATGGTATGAAAGTTTTTACAAAGCGCGA
>CAYIWH010000006.1:0-18564 GCA_964367075.1 uncultured Candidatus Saccharibacteria bacterium
TAGCGTGGCAAGCAGTCTTTTTTGGAGATTTGAAACCTGCCTGTCGGCAGGCAGGTTTGTAACTTGAAGATTTGATCCGAATTGAGTAAAATAACTTTGGCTAATGAAGATGTGTGTTTTGCAAAAAATATGTGTCTCGCCATCCCTCTTTGATTTGCTTCACAGCGAATATAAAGAGAACAAAAAAGACTGCTTATATTTTTTCAGCGCAGGTTTTGTCAAACAAATACTGCCACATCGTTACATGTCGGTGTAAAATCACTGGGCATGATGCTGACGAAAAAATGTATAAAAACGACGCCGTTCTTCCGATGGCAACTTGGTGAACTTTGGCAACGCGGATGCGAAGGGTGCGAACCTCAACAGGTGGAAGCCCGATAACGCCAACGACAATCTTGGCGTCGTCCTTTCCCGAAGTCTTGCCTCCGCTCTTATGCGGAGGTTTCTCGTTGCACGCTTTTTATCCATCCTCCCAGCATTTTGCCAATTTCATCGAGAGACGCTTCAAATACTATATATTGTTTTTGCTCAAGAGCCTTGCTATCGTTAGCCAGCCGAATCATTGTTTTAAGAACTTTGAGTTTTATATCTATTATTGAAAGTACCGGCATTTTGTCCTTTCCTCTTTGCGCGTTGGCGGAAAACAAAAGCTCAATAATATTTAAAGTAAGATTTTCACATTTTTGCCCGATAGTATTCATTTCTTTTTTTTTAAATGTTTATGTGCAATTATTGAAGGCTAGATAAAACTTATACACTTAATGGACAATATCCATACCCACACCCATGCGTGGGGGGGGGCTGATTAGCGGTCATATTTCTTTTTCTAGCATTATATCCTGCAAAAGTCTATTTTCTGCGTGGAAGGAATTTAAACGAGGCAAAGAGAAAAAACTCGATGTTCAGCGTTTTGCTATGGCGTTGGAAGAAAATATTTTTTCTTTATATCGTGAATTACAGAGCGGCACGTATAAGCACTCCGCGTATGATTCTTTTTATGTCCATGATCCAAAGTTGCGATTGATTCACAAAGCAGAAGTCAGAGACAGGATATTACATCACGCGATTGTTCGCGCCATAGAGCCGCTTTTTGAAAGCACGTTTATTTTTGACTCATATTCAAGCATAAAAGGCAAGGGGACTCATCGGGCAATAATGCAATTACGCGCATTTGCAAAAATATTGTCGGTTAACCATACAAAAACCGTATGGGCATTGCAATGCGATATACGAAAATTTTTTGACTCCGTGGATCATGATATTCTTATTACTTTTTTGCAAGAACATATTCAAGATAGGAAACTTTTATCTTTGCTCGATCATATTATATCAAGCATAGAGACGCGCCCACACAAGGGAGTGCCATTGGGCAATCTCACCAGCCAATTGTTTTCCAACGTATATCTTAATCCGCTCGATCATTTTATTAAAGACACGCTGGGAGTCAAATACTATATTCGCTACGCTGATGATTTTATTATTCTTAGCAGAGACAAAGTATGTTTACACAATTTAATTTATCCTATCAAATGGTTTTTAAAAGAAAAATTAACCTTATCACTACATGAAAAAAAGTTGTCTATACGAAAATGGCATCAAGGACTCGATTTTTTAGGCTATGTAAGTTTTCCTCATCACACTATATTGCGAACCAAAACTAAGAAACGAATGCTACGAAAAATACGAAGACGGTGTATTGAGTATAAAAATGGTGAAATCGACGAACATTCGTTTAATCACAGCATCCAATCGTATCGTGGGCTATTAACACACTGTAGAGGCCGGTGTATTGAACAACAAATACATGCGATACTAAAAACCTTTGGTTTGTAAATGTGTTTTTTATAAGTGTTTCCAAATACATTTTTTTTTACTATCATAAAGAGCATGGAAGGAGAAAAATCAGAACAATTTTCTTTGCCGAAGCTTGAGGAAAGGATTCTCGAGTTTTGGTATAAAAATAAAATATTTGAAGAAAGCCTCAAGCGTCGAGAGGGCGCCGAGCCGTTTGTATTTTATGAAGGGCCACCAACAGCAAACGGCACACCAGGTATACACCATGTAGAGGCACGAGCATTTAAAGACATAATACTCCGTTACAAAACAATGCGAGGATATTTTGTGCCGCGTCGCGCCGGATGGGATACACATGGACTCCCGGTAGAAATTCAAGTAGAAAAAGAACTTGGTCTCAAAAGCAAAAAAGAAATTGAAGAATATGGAGTTGCGGCTTTCAATAAAAAGTGCAAAGAGTCTGTTTGGAAGTATCGCGCCTTGTGGGAAGAACTAACCCGTCGCATGGGATTTTGGTTGGATTTTGGGAACGCGTATGTTACTTATGCTAATAATTATATTGAATCATTGTGGTGGGTGATTTCCCAATTTCATAAAAAAGGATATCTTTATGAAGATTACAAAGTAGTGCCTTGGTGCACGCGGTGCGGTACAGCGCTTTCTTCTCATGAGCTTGCGCAAGGATACGAAGAGATAGAAGAAGAGTCAGTGTATGTAAAATTCAAACTCAAATCTGGCCAAAAAATCGGAGACGACTTTGTAACCGATGAAAACACGTATATTCTTGCATGGACAACGACGCCGTGGACATTGCCGGGAAATGTTGCTCTGGCTGTGAACAATAAAGCGCAATATCTTATTTGTAAAAACACATTTGACGAAGGGTTTTCTAATGAAATTGATGCAGGATTTAATCGAACAAAAGAAGTATATTCAAAAGGATGTTATATTTTATGCAAAGACGCGATTGGTGTAGGAAACATAATATCTGATTTAGTAGGATCATCTTATAACAAATATTTAACTGGTGAGCTCGAGTTTTCAGATGTAAAAGGATTTATTAAAGAAATTAATGGCGAGGACCTTGCAGGACTTTCTTACGAACCTCTTTATCCAATCAAGGAGCTTGAGAAGAATAAAAAACCAAACGACTACACTGTGATCGCTGGAGATTTTGTTTCAATTGCCGATGGCACCGGAATAGTACACATTGCTCCGGCATTCGGCGATGATGACTTTCAGGCGGGCAAGAAAAATAATTTATCTGTTCTTATGACTACCAACGAGCGTGGACTTATGGAGACGCCTGGCTATTTGTGGGACGGTCTCATATTTAAAACGCGGGATAAAAAAGATAAAACTGCAAACTCACTTATTCAAAAAGATCTAGTTGCAAGTAGAGCGCTTCTGAACACGGAAACATATAAGCATGATTATCCTTTTTGCTGGAGGTGCAAGACGCCACTTATGTATTTCGCGCGCAAAGCTTGGTGGGTCGCTGTCAACAAAGTAAGGCCAGCACTTATCGCAAACAACGAAACTATCAATTGGTATCCGGATTATTTGAAACACGGACGATTTGGCGGGTGGCTCAAAGAAGAAAAAGATTGGGCATTTTCCAGAGAACGATATTGGGGGACTCCGTTGCCAGTATGGAGGTGCGGTCCGCCAGCCGGCGGATGTAATGAATGGGATGTTGTAGGCTCTATCGATGATTTGAAAAAGCGCGGCGACAATTCAGGCAATCGATATGTTATTATGCGTCACGGAGAAGCAGAAAATAATGTAAAAAATATAATAAACGGATCTCTCGCAACAAATCACTACGCGCTTACCGCAAGAGGCAAAGAGCAGGTGGCGCAAAGCATATTGACATTTAAAAAAGAAAAAATAAAACCGGATATAATTTTTACTTCTCCGTTTCTTCGCGCAAAAGAAACGGCCAATATAATAGCAAGCGCTTTTGAGATAGACGAAAACAATATAAAAATTGATCCTCGCATTGGAGAAATTAACACTGGTATATTTGATGGTAAGACGGCAGAAGAATATCACTCCGCGTTTCCTAACTTAAAAGACAAATTCATAAAAGCGCCACATGGAGGCGGTGAGTCAATGCGCGATATCGCGCGCAGAACGTACGCGGCGCTATTGGAACTCGAAAACAGATATAAAAATAAAACAATTTTGATTGTTTCTCATGAATACACATGTTGGGCGATGTGGGCGGTGGCTTTGGCGGCGAGCAACGACGAAGCGGTTGCGGAAAAAATAAAACGAAGAAATGATTTTTTAAAGACAGCGGAGTTTGAACAAATTAACTTTTTTGCATTACCGCGCGACGAAAACGGCAATCTCGATTTACATAAACCATACATTGATTCAATTCATATCAAGTGCAAAAAATGCGGAGGGTTGATGCAAAGAGTATTGGAAGTATGTGATGTGTGGTTTGATTCCGGCGCCATGCCTTTTGCGCAAGACCACTATCCTTTTGATAAAGACCACAATACATTTGAAAATCTTAATTACCCGGCCGACTATATAGTGGAAGCTGTAGACCAGACGCGCGGGTGGTTTTATAATCTGCTTTCTGTAGCCACGCTTTTAGGACAAAACGCTCCGTACAAAAATGTAATTTCTCTAGGACATCTTTTGGACGCAAATGGCAAAAAAATGTCAAAATCATTGGGAAATGTAGTGGACCCGATGGCATTGATGAATCAATACGGCGCAGACGCGACTCGCTGGTATTTATTTACCATTAACCAGCCGTGGGACTCAAAGCTTTTTGCGGAATCTGACGTCAAAGACGTATCGCGCCGATTTTTTATGATACTTTGGAACAGCTATCAATTTTTTGCTATGTATCAAAACAATAGTGATAAGTTGTTAGTGAATAGTGACAAGAAAAAAGCAATTAATTTATCACTAATTACTAATCACTTATCACTAGTAATAAATCAATGGATTGTAGAGCGGTTAAATCAGCTTACAGGCGAAATTACAACAAAGCTTGATGCGTATGATATAGTCGGCGCGGCCCGCGATATAGAATATTTTGTGACAGAAGATTTATCTAGATGGTACATCAGGCGCGTGCGTGAAGTAATGAAACATGATTCAGAAGAATTAAAAGAAACGAGCGCCGTGCTAAATTATGTTTTGCTTGAGATTGCAAAATTGCTAGCTCCATTTATCCCATTTTTTGCAGAAGAATTGTATAAAAATACCGGCGGAAAAGAAAAAAGTGTGCATTTTGAAGACTTCCCAAAAACAAAAACAAGCGCAGACCAAAAATTATTGGATGTAATGATTGAAGCAAGGAAAATTGTTTCTATCGCGCTTGAGGCTCGCGCAAAAGCTGGAATAAAAGTACGTCAACCGCTTGCTCTTCTCAAGATCAAGGGTAAAGGGTTTGAAATTTCAGGGATTGACGAGTTAATACAAGAAGAAGTTAATATAAACAGCGTAGAATATGATTCAAAATTAGTGGAAGACATTTGGATTGACACCGAGATCACAGAGGAACTGAAAGAAGAAGGAACGCTTCGCAACTTAGTTCGCGAGATTCAGTCCGCCCGCAAAGGCGCTGGATTGCAACCAAAAGACAAAGTAGATATGAAAATTTCAGCGCCAGCTGATTTGTTATTAATTATTGAAAAAAATATTGAAGCGCTCAAAAAAGATGTTGGGGCGAAAAATATTACTACAGAAGAAGCCGAAAAATTAAAAATAGAAATTTAACCACCTCACCTCCCAACCTCCTCTCCTTCGTAAGGAGAGGAGGAGGAGGAGTTGTTAATAGAATATTTTATTATTTAAAATAGCAACAATGACAGAATTATTTAATAAAAGTTCACAGAAAATAAAAAGACGCGTGTTGAGACGCGTTATGACAGAATCAGAGGCACGATTTTGGTTGTTATTAAGAAACAGAAAAAATTGCGGTTTTAAGTTTCGCAGACAAGTAAGTATTGGTAGATATGTAGTTGATTTTTATTCCCCAAAGTTGAAATTGGCAATTGAAATTGATGGCGGATATCATAAACAAAAAGAAATATCGCAATATGACAAAATTCGCCAAGAATTTATTGAATCATTAGGAATTAAAGTTTTACGATTTTCAAATAAACAAGTACTAGAAAATTTTGATATGATTATTGATAAAATTACACAAGCATCTAAACAAATTTCCCCTCTCCTTACGAAGGAGAGGGGTAGAGGGTGAGGTTTTTAAACCAACCCTAGCAGTTTCACAATACCGCCTGCGAAAATATAATACCATGTTAATTTACAAATCCATCCAAGTAAAGAGATTATGAACATTATGGGCCAGAGAATTATAAACGTCGCAAACGATATTTCATCTACGGGCATTTTTTCGCATATAAGCCCATTTATTGAAAAAAATTTTTGAAGAATTGTTTGTGATACGCAATCTGGCTTTAAAACAGAAGTTGCTGCATTAGCACAGATATACCCAATATTGAAATACAATGCTGTCAAAAAAACAATCAACAAAGACCATTTGATATATTTCATTCTTCCCTCCTCCGGGCTGTTTTTGTTTCTAACGCGATGCTATCATATTATATATTGTATGTCAAGCCAATATTATAAAACCGAAGGATTGATTATCAAAAAAACTCCTTATGGAGAGGCGGATTTTTTGGTGAGAATTTTTGCGCGGGATTTCGGCAAAATTGATGTAATTGCGAGAGGCGCTCGCAAATCGGCATCTAAATTGAACTCGCATCTTGATATATTAAATTTTATTCGATTCTCATTTGTTAAAAATGGAGACAGACTTTCAATTCTTACGGACGCCGAAATAATAGAACTATTTGATAAGTGGTTTTTGACAGGCGATAAAGTTGCTTTTGTGCATCGTATAATAAAAACAATTGACATGGTAATTCCTCAAGAAGAGGCAGACAATGAATTATTAAAACAAGTTATCATATTTTTGAGAAGTTGCGTGAATTTTGATTTAAACAAAGACTACACTCAATTTTTACGCTGGATTCTCTCACACGAAGGATACGGGTCAAAAATAGATTTAAAAACTTTGCCTCAAGAGCTTGCTGACGGTATAATGAAACTATGGCCAGTCTCGACGATTTAAAAAAACGTATTTATAGGCCAGACGAGACCTTCAAAGAACGGCTACAAGAACCGTCTATTGTACGTACAGATAAACCAAAATATCCATCTTGGAAAACTGGAGTGCCATTGGCGCAATCATTCAAAAAGAGCAGGCGGTTTTACTGGATTTTAGGAACAGTTACTTTAATAATATTAATAAGCGCCCTGATTTTTATTTTAGTAGCCCCACCTGTTTTTTTTAAAACTCAAGTGGTGGATATAAAAATACAAGGCTCTTCGGAGATACAAAGCGGAGAGAGAGTTTCATGGACAGTAGAAATTGTTAATCGTACTAATACATCGCTTGATAGCGCGTCTATAGTTTTTAATTTTCCAAGCGGAGCTATGTCAGTCGGTGATCAGCCCAAATCTATAATTAGAGAAAAAAGGGAGCTTGGAGCTATGGTTTCTGGGCAGAGCATCACACAAATATTTGATGCATATGTTTTTGGGGGTCGCGACCAACAGAGATCAGTATCTGCTCTAGTAGAATATCGTCCCAAAGGATCAAGTTCGGCTCTTGTAAAAACAACAGATTTTACATTTGTAATAGCCCGTTCCCCAATAGCGCTTTCTATTGATATGCCAAATGATTTAAGGGCTGGTCAAAAAGTGTCAATAAAAGTGCGCTATATATCTCAATCTGACCAATTGATTTCAAATCTCGGAATAACAGTAACATTCCCAGACGGTTTTGAGTTAGTACAAACAATGCCTGATTTTGAAAAAAACGGAAATAAAGAAAAAATATTTTGGAAAATCGGAAATTTAGCTCCTTCTGCGTCTGGTTTTATTGATATTGAAGGTATTGTGCGTGGCCAAGATCTTGACTCAAAAAGCTTTAATGCGATTATTGGTATTATTGATGCGAAAACAAATTCCATAGGGCAGATATTTGATGAAACAATTTTGGCAGCTGTACTGCATTCTCCATTTCTTGATGTTGTACTAGATGCGCCGCCATTTGTTGGCGCTGGAAAGGGAGGCATTGTAAAAATTAAATGGAAAAACAATTTACCGGTCGAGGTTCGCGATCCTATTTTAGAAATTATGCCATCTGGAGATGCTTTGGATTTATTTTCTTTACAGCCGTCTCAAGGATCATTTAAAGAATCATATATGATATGGAATTCTTCAACATATTCTCCTTTTCGTATTATTCCGCCAGGAGGATCAGGAGAGACATCATTTTCATTTAACACAAAAAGTAATTTGGCTCGCATTTCAGAAGTTGCGCGGCCGATTATAAAATTTAATGCTATTTTTCGTTCCACAGGACAAATTGCTGGTCTTGAAGGTATTGATATAAATGGTTCAAGCTCCGTTGAAATAAAAGTATCTACTCGATTTTCATTTACTGTTCGTGGAGCGTACTTTAATTCACCAATTACGAATATAGGCTCGCTTCCTCCGAAAGTCGGCAGTGAAACAACCTATACAATAATTTGGTCTTTTGCGAACATGTCAAATGATGTTAACAATGTTGTGGTAAGGGCCGCTCTTCCTCCATATATAAAATTTAAAAACATAATTAATCCATCAAACGCAAACATACGATATGATGAAAATTCTGGATTTATTGTATGGAATGTTGGAAAAGTGCTTGCCGGAACTGGGTTTTTGAGACCAGCGCTACAAGCCGCCTTTCAAATAGGATTTACGCCGCTTCCTATACAAATTGGACAATCGCCAGATTTAATTTCTAAAAGCGAAACAACGGGAACAGATTCGTTTACAAATGAATCTTTTACATTGAATGGGAATATAGTAAAGACAGAAATGAGCGATGATCATGGTGTTACAAACGAGCAAAAGAAAGTTGTGCAATAACCAGATAAGCGTTAGAATTGAGCGAGCAAAAACAAATGAAAGAATCAAATTTAGAAAAAATTGTTAGCCTAGCCAAGCGCAGGGGATTTGTATATCCCGGATCTGAAATCTATGGTGGATTTGCTGGTACATATGATTTCGGTCCATATGGTGTAGAGTTGCGTCGTAATATAGTTAACACATGGATAGTGGCCATGAAAGAACATGACAACATTGCTCTTTTAGATTCCAGTATTTTTACTTCCTCGAAAGTTTGGGAAGCAAGTGGCCATGTCAATGGTTTTGCTGATCCATTGGTAATTTGCAAAAATTGTGGAGCAAAATTACGCGCCGACCACTTATTAAACGATTTTGGCATAAAAGCTGATGAAAAGATGTCAGAGAAAGAAATAAACGCTATTTTTGATGAAAATCGCGTAAAATTAAAATGCCCAAATTGTGGGAAAAAAGACCTTGGTGCTGTTCATGCTAAAAAAATGCTTGCCACCTCAAATCTTGGGGTTATGAGTGAAAACGATCATGAAGTATACTTGCGCGCAGAAACCGCGCAAGGAATATATATAAACTATAGAAACGTTTTGGATATGGGATTTTATTCAATACCGTTCGGGATTGCTCAAGTTGGCAAGGTTTTTCGTAATGAAATTAGTCCGCGACAATTCTTGTTTCGTTTGCGGGAGTTTGAACAAATGGAAATGCAATATTTTATTCATCCTCGCGACGCTGAACAAATATATGAAGAATGGAAGAACGAACGAATGGCATATTACGAACGACTAGGAATAAAAAAGAACAAGCTGCGTATAAAGCGTCATGATAATCTAGTTTTTTATGCTAAAGATGCTTGGGATATTGAATACGAATTTCCTTTTGGTTGGGGAGAGTTGGAGGGCATTCATTATCGAGGTGATTATGACTTGAGCCAGCATCAGAAATTCTCCGGAGTGGATATGTCTGTCATTGACGAGCAAACAAAAGAAAAATTTATTCCTCATGTGATTGAGACATCCGTGGGAGTAGATAGAACGATGCTGATGCTTTTGTGCGAGGCGTATTATGAAGATAAAATGAACGAAGAAAAAAGAACAGTTATGCGTTTTTTACCACGAATGGCTCCCGTTAAAGTAGCTGTTTTTCCGCTGTTGAAAAATAAACCACAATTAATCAAAAACGCACTTGAAGTTTACGCGCTTTTAAAAAAGCATTTTCTCAGTTTTGGATTGGTGAAATTTGATGACAACGGCAATATCGGCAAACGATATAGAAGGCAAGATGAAATCGGCACGCCGTGGTGCGTGACAATTGACTTTGATACTTTGAAAGATAATACTGTCACCGTACGCGATCGCGACACAGGAGAACAAATTCGCAAGCCAACTGCAGAGCTTGCTGAATATTTTGAAAATATGCTAAAGTAGGAGCAGAAAAATTGAGGTGTAAAAATGCCAAGAAAAAATTTTAAAGCAACGCATCGTTGCAAATCTTTTCTTAGGAGAAATCAGAGCGCGCGATTTAAAATATGGAAGAAGAAAATTTTTATCGGATGCGAAACCACATTTGTGTGGCAGATTGTATGTGGATGGCAAGGAGCAACAATTTATTTTGGTATTAAATTTTGCCCGTTTTGTGGTAAAAAACTTGAATAAGGCGGACAAACCGCCTATTTTATTTAAAATTATTTTCTAAATAAAAGAGACGCGGCAAAGCAGGCGATGCCGAATAGGACTATTGTAGGACCAGGAAGAAAGTTCCAATAATTTGCAATAATAATTCCAAAAACTCCGATAATTCCGCCAAGTGCGGCGGATATCAATAAATATCCACGCATACTTCTAGATATATTACGCGCGGCAAGAGCGGGAATAATTGTCAGAGCCCCCATCAATAATGTGCCTACCAATTTAATTCCAAGCGCCACAACTATTGCAAAAATCAAAAGAAAAACCAATTCCGTTTTTTGTCCGATTTTGTGTACATCAGCAAGTTCGCGAGACAAGTTCAAAAAAGTAAAACGTCGTGCCAATAAAAATATAAGCATAGAGAGCGCGACAGCTGTCCCGACTACAAGAATAAATTCTACTCCGGTAAGTGCAGGAAATTCTCCAAAAAGCGAATCAATAATATCTTGGTTTGGTATAGTCAAGATTCCTATTGCGAGGCTTGCTGTAAACAAAACGCCGATAAGCGCGTCTCCGGGTAATTTTGTTTTGGCGCGAATTGCCCAGACCACATACGCGGCAAGTATAAGAGATGCCAAGACGCCCCAAAATGGATCAATAGAATATGCCAAAGCAAGCGCAATGCCTGGAAGCGCCACATGAGATAGCGCGTCTCCCGCAAGGGCCAAATGTTCCAAAAGAACAAATGGACCAATACTGCCGGACGCAATACCAATTGCGGTTGCGATAACAATAATTTGTGACGAGTAGTCCATAATTATTTTTTATCCAAGTGATGATAAAACGCCCCTTCTCCGTATAATTCAGAAAGCTCTGTTGGCGTCAATACGCTTTGAGGCGCGCCATGGCATACCAATTCTTTATTGATACAAATAACATTTTTTGCATATTTATAAATTATATTTAAATCATGTGAAATTAAAAGTACAGTAATACCGCGCTCGTCTTGCAATTTGTGAATAAGATTGTAAATTGTTTCCTCCGCGCCTATATCAATACCGGTGGTAGGCTCGTCAAAAAGCAATACATCTGGATGCGTTAGCATTGCCCAAGCTATAAGCGCGCGCTGGAGCTGTCCTCCTGATAATGTATGAATGGGTTGCTTTAGGATATTATCTGATAGACCGACGAGTTTAAGCTCATGATTTAGGTGTTCGAGAGTTTTTTTAGGAGGCAACCAAAATGATTCTGATTGCAACAAAAAAAATTCTTTTACAGTGAGAGGCGAATGATAATGAATAGAAAATTTTTGTGGCACATAACCAATACGAACTCCACTTTTCCATGTGATTGTACCGAGATATGGAACAAGTTTCAAAAGCGCCCTAAAGAGCATTGTTTTGCCGGCGCCGTTTGGCCCTATAATCGCCAAAGCCTCACCCTTTTTTACAGAAAAAGAGATGTTTCTTAAAATTTCAGCATCATCTAGCTTAATCGAAAGATTTTTTACTTCCAGAATCGTATCTACACTCATATCCATGTTATTATAATAGCAAATGTGTTAAATTACAAAACTAACTCATTAACGGAACTTTGTAATTCAAGGTTAAACACAAAAGAACATGGCAAAAAATAAAAAACAAAATTTAATAACTGGATGGCATATTGTTGGCAAGTATTTGCGACCACATAAGAAAACTCTGCTTTTTCTTGCTTTTTTGAGCGTGATTTCAGCACTTTTGGAAGCGGCAGTGCCATATCTGGCTGGTCGAGTCGTAGATTTTATTATTACTCCAACAGATATGAATATTCCATATTTTGGCAATACGCGAATTGTATTTGCTTTGTTATTTATTTGGATAGTAGTTAGATTATTAAATGATATAATTGATTGGGATTTACGACAAACAATACCAATGCTTAGCGCGCGTATGGAAGCAGAATACCTAGCGTCGAGCTACGCCAAACTAATTGAACTTCCGCTTTCTTTTCATAAAAGTCATAAAATGGGGGAAATATCAAATAGGATTGCTCGCGCTGGGAGCTGGCTTGATAATTTGGTCAATGTGATTATTCGTATATTGCCGCAATTTTTGAGTATTATTTTTGCCCTTACTTTTTCTATTTATATTCAACCAATTTTAGCGCTTGTTCTTGTATTGGGAGTTGCTTTGTATATATTGATATTAGTGCCAGTTTTGCCAAAAATAGCTAAAATTTCTCGAATGTCGCACGCGGCATATAGCGAAGCCTTTGGCGACGCATATGACGCAGTGCTCAATGTGTCTTCTGTCAAACAAGCAACAGCAGAGAATCACGAGCGTAGAAATTTGTATCGGAACTTTGTTTTTCGCGCATACAAGAAGTGGCTACAAATGAGAAGTCTATGGGGCATTATTAATATTTCACAAAGTATTTTGATTACCATTGTGTCATTTGTAATTTTTATAGTTGGTATAAAATTTATTGCCGATAGTCGCATCACAGTTGGAGAGCTTTTAATGTTCAATGGGTATGCTGCAATGTTTTTTGGGCCGTTTCTACAGATTGGACACAATTGGGAAGCAATTCAAAATGGCGTGATTACTTTGGAGCGTGCCGAGAAAGTTTTGACTACAGATCCAGAAATTTATATTCCAAATAATATAATTATTCCAGATTCGCTAAGCGGAGAAATAAAATTTGAGAATGTTACATTTTCATATGGCAAAAAACAAAAAAATATCTTACGCGATTTGTCTTTTCATATTAAAGCCGGAGAGAAAATTGCTTTGGTCGGAGAGTCTGGAGTTGGGAAAAGCACGCTTATTGATCTTTTGTCGTATTATTACGCGCCAACAACAGGAAAAGTTTTTATTGACGGACACAATATAGATAAATATGATTTAAATTTTTTGCGTTCACAGATTGCCGTTGTGCCACAAGAAATTATTTTATTTAACGATTCTGTAAAAAACAATATTAGATATGGAAGCTTTGGCGCGACCGATGAAAAAGTTAAAGAGGCGTCCAGGCAAGCGCATGCAGACGAGTTTATTGAAGGATTTCCAAAAAAATATAATCAAATTGTTGGTGAGCGCGGAATCAAACTTTCGATGGGTCAAAAACAGAGAATTGCTATTGCCCGCGCGATACTGCGCGATCCCAAAATATTAATATTGGATGAGCCAACATCCGCTTTAGATGCAAAGTCAGAAAAATTCATCCAGGCGTCATTTAAAGAGTTGATGCAAGAGAGGACGACATTTATTATCGCGCATAGATTAAGTACTGTTCGCGAAGTGGATCGTATTTTCGTGCTTGAAAAAGGCAGAATTGTTGAGGAAGGCACGCACAACGAGCTCGTGCAAAAAGACGGCGGTATATATCAAAAACTCTACAGTCTCCAAATTGGACTTTCGTAATGTTGAATAGTATATTTGTTTTATGTATAAACTCAAAAAATTATCTTCCGGGCTTCGGATTTTGACTGTGCCAGTGGAGCATACTGGTGTTTTTACAATGCTAGTATTGGTGGGTACTGGTTCAAAATATGAGACAAAAAAAATCAATGGCATATCTCATTTTTTGGAACATATGTTTTTCAAAGGGACGCGTCAGCGTCCGGAGCCGGGGGCGGTCAACCGAGCGTTGGATAGCGTAGGCGCGCAATATAATGCTTTTACTTCAAAAGAGGTGACTGGGTATTGGGTCAAAGCGGCTCGTCAGCACTTTGATTTGGGACTTGATATTGTTTCCGATATTTTGACCGAACCGCTTCTTTCAAATGATGAAATAGAAAAAGAACGCGGAGTAATTTTGCAGGAATTGAGAATGAGAAATGACGACCCGATTAGTCGCGCAAATATTTTATTGGAAGATATTTTGTGGGGCGATCAGCCTGCTGGTTGGTGGATAATCGGCTCAGAAAAAAATATCAAAAGTTTCAAGCGCGAAGATTTTATAAATTATTTTGATGAACAATATGTCGCCAAAAATACTTTGATAGTACTCGGAGGCGCTTATCCAAAAAACGCAGAAGAAAAAATTAAAAAAGCGTTCGCAAAATTAAAGTCAGGAAACCCACATTCTAAAAAGAAAACAATTGATAGACAGACACAAATAAAAGTGCTTGCAGAAAAAAAACAAAATGAAGCATCAAATTTGATTGTCGGATTTCGTGGACATTCTATGCACGATCCGCGAAGATACGCGGAAGATTTGATGGGAGTTATTTTGGGTGGCAATTCATCGTCTCGTCTTTATATGGAAATTCGCGAAAAGCGAGGGCTTGCGTATTATGTTCGCGCAGGAGCGACTAGATATGCTGACAGCGGGCATTTTGATATTAGCGCTGGCGTGCCACATGGCAAGATTGCGGTCGTTTTAAAAATTATTGCCGACGAAATACGACGCATCAAAAAAAATGGTGTTACAAAATTAGAGCTTGAAAGCGCCAAAGAATATATTCGCGGAAATACCAAAATTGAATTGGAGGATTCCAGCGCGCTTACATCATTTTTTGGAGAGCAAGCGCTGTTTTATCCGAAAATTCTCACACCAGATGATTATCTCAAAAAAATTGGACATATTGGGACAAAAGAAATACAGACAATGGCACAAACTCTTTTTGTCTCAAAAAGCGCAAACCTTGTGGTAGTTGGCGCCAGTAAGAACTCGTCCGCTCTAAAGAAGATTTTTGAGAAAATATAAATTTTGTGATATTATTGAGCCATGCAAAAACAGATAATTGATGTTTCATTTTGGACAATGCTAAAGGTAGCACTTTTAGCGCTTCTTGTGTGGGCGATATGGATGCTTCGCGACATACTCTCGGTGCTTTTATTATCCATAATTATAGCCTCGGCGATTGAGCCCGCGAATCATTGGTTTGCGCGCCATCGTATTCCTCGCGTTTTGGGCGTTATTTTTATTTTTCTTTTGGCGTTTTCGATTTTTGTTTCAATATTTTATTTGGTTCTGCCACCGTTATTTAGTGATATATTTGGCTTTTTGTCTCAGCTTCCTGTGTATGTAAAACAAACATTTGCTCCTCACGGCGTTGTATTTAGTTATTTTCCGGATTTACCACTAGCCTTTAAGAGGTCAATGCTGGATACGGCAATTTTACTTGAGAAATCTTTTGAAAGTTATGTACCAATTATTGGGAGCGGCGCGATAGGAGCTGGGTCATCTCTTTTTGGAGGCGCCATAATGTTTATACTTTTAATAGTTATATCATTTTATCTTTCTGTGCAGGAACATGGTATTGAAAAATTTTTACGTATTATTACACCGCTAGAACACGAAACATATATTTTAGATTTGTGGAAAAGAGCACAGCGCAAAATTGGGCGATGGCTCCAAGGTCAATTTTTGTTGGGCGTGCTTGTTGGTGTGATGGTATTTTTGATGCTCATGATTTTAAATGTCCCTCACGCGTCTATTTTGGCGCTTCTCGCCGCCGTATTTGAGATTATTCCGATATTTGGTCCTATTATGGCTGCAATTCCCGCGATAGCTATAGCATCTCTACAGAGCACGACTCTTGGTCTTTTGGTTTTAGGTCTTTTTGTAATAGTACAACAAATTGAAAATCATCTTATTTATCCATTGGTAGTTAGAAAAACTATAGGCGTGCCTCCTCTTTTGGTTGTGCTTGCGGTTGTAGTTGGCGCGAAACTCGGTGGATTTTTTGGCATTCTTTTGTCAGTGCCAATCGCCGCTGTTTTAGTTGAATTTTTGAATGATATTTCGGCTCGCAAATATCCACAATGAAAACAACAAATAAATTTTTTATTACCACATCCATTCCTTATTTGAATGCGGCACCTCATTTGGGGCATTCTCTTGAATATGTAGAGAGCGATGTAATTGCGCGGTACCAACGCATGATTGGTAACGACGTTTTCTTTTTAACTGGCGCAGATGAGCATGGAGCAAAGATTGTGCGTTCGGCTCAAAAAGCAGAAAAGAGTCCAAGACAATTTGTTGATACTCAAGTAAAAATTTATCAGAAATTATTGAACGCGCTTAATATTTCCAACGATGATTTTATTCGCACGTCGGATGAGATAAGGCACTGGCAAGGAGCTTGTGTTTTGTGGAAAAAACTGTATGACGCGGGAGACATATATAAAGGAACTTATCGCGGGCTATATTGTGTGGGTCATGAGGCATTTATTACAGAAAAGGATTTACAAAATGGAGCATGTATTGATCACAAGACAATTCCTGAACAAATAGAAGAAGACAATTATCTTTTTCGTCTTTCTAAATATACGTTACCAATTCGTAAGGCTATTGAAAAGGGAGATATTGCGATTATTCCGGAAACTAGAAAAAATGAAACACTCAAAATGCTGGATGAGGCTGAAGACATAAGTTTTTCTCGGCCGTCAAAAGATATTGCGTGGGGCGTGCCAGTGCCGGGAGATTCTACACAAACAATGTATGTATGGTGTGACGCTCTTTCAAATTATATTACCGCGATTGGCTATGGAAGAGATAATGATAATTTTGGAAAATGGTGGCCAGCTGACGCGCAGATTATAGGAAAAGATATTTTACGATTTCATTCTGTAATATGGCTTGCGATGCTGATGTCCGCAAAATTAGCTCTGCCTAAAACTATTTTTGTACACGGATGGATTCATGTAGAAGGGGAAAAAATGTCAAAAACTATTGGGAATGTTGTAGAGCCCCTGCAGTTAATTAATAAATATGGCGCAGACGCGGTGCGATTTTATTTGATTCACGAAATTTCAACCTTAGGAGATAGCGACTACTCGGAAGAGTGTTTTGTAAAAGCGCACGAAGGACTTTTAGTAAAAGGCGTTGGCAATTTGTTGAGTCGCACGGCGACGATGGTAAATAATTTTGATTTTGTATCTAAGCCATCACTGGATGCTTTGGTAAGATTTCCTTTTAAAACAAATCTAGGAGAACTTGTTACAAATACAGAAAAAGCGTCATTGGAAAGCATGGCTCCGGCTTTTTGGGTGGATGATGTGTTGGAGCCGGCGTATCATTCCGCGATGGCCAGCTATTCGCTCAACGAAGCGATAAAAAAACTTTGGACGCTTTTTCATATGCTAGACCAATATATAGAAGAATATAAAGTCTACAAAATTGTAAAAGAAAAACCGGAAGACGCAAAAGTAATGTTATGGCATCTCTTGTATTCAATTGCGTCCGGAGCGTTACTTTTAAAGCCATTTATGCCGGATACGGCAGAAAAAATCCTTACAACGCTCGGGGTGGAAAATATACCAAAAGAATCATGGAAAGAATTTCGCATCGGCGAAATCCCTCATTTGTTTTCGAAATTAGAGAAATAAAAAGACGCGACTAAATTCCGCGTCTATCAAAATTATAATTTTTTAGCTTGTTAAGACCAATACCAACATAAGTGGTCACAAGATAGCGGCGCCTAGTCCATAAATACACCATTTTATAAATCTAGTTTTTTCAACTTTTTTTTCTGATTTCTTTATTTCTAGCACAACAACAAGGATTGCGAATGTTAGTACTATAATAAATCCTAAAAAATATATACCCCCACAAAACCCAAGAAATAGATTTTCCATTTTTAATCTTCTTTCATTTGTCTAAAATAATGATATTCTAAAGAGGTTATTATGTCAACATTTTCAAAAGACTTTATGGTAAATGATATTATACAATCTATATTTATCCCTAAACTTATAGATATTCACGCGCATGTCAATTTTAACGCGTTCAAAGATGATTCGGACGATGTTATGCGAAGAACTCTAGATCAAAAAGTTGGGATGATTTTGGTTGGGTCCCAAATAGACACCTCACGGCGCGCGGTTGAGCTTGCAAATAAATATGATAAAGGAGTTTGGGCGGCGACAGGCCTACATCCAATTCATTTGGTAGAAGGCTATTGGGATCATAAAGAAATTGGCGTTTCCAATGGTATGATATTAAAAGGATTTAAATCGCGAAAAGAAGAATTTAATTTTGATGAATATTACAAAATTGGGATGGATAAAAAAACAGTGGCAATTGGCGAGTGCGGACTTGATTATTTTCGACTGGAAGCGAACTTGGACGTGGGGGGGGCAAAAATTCCGCCCACCCACCATTAAAATGTGTAACAACGATAAATTTTAATTAAAAATAAAATATACCCCACGGCAAAAAAAAAACAACAAAAAAAAATTAG
>CAYIWH010000006.1:18574-34806 GCA_964367075.1 uncultured Candidatus Saccharibacteria bacterium
TCATTTCTTATTTTTAAAAAAAATTTTTGTTTTTGGTGGTGGTCGTATTTTTTTTTTTTCGCTTTTACCCTTCCGGGTCGGTCTCCGCCCTAATGGGCCGCCCCACGTCCATTAAAGGGTTGCAACAGGAAGTATTTAGAAGTCAAGTTCGTCTAGCGCGAGAGCTCAAAAAACCTCTCATTATTCATTGTCGACCAAGCGGGGTTGTACAAGGCATGCAATCTCCGGGCACATCGCTTATCGACGCATACGATGATGTTTTAAAAATTCTTAAAGAAGAAAAAGCAGATGAAATCGGCGGAGATATTCATTTTTTTGTGGGTGATTGGGAAATTGCTCAAAAATTTTTAGATTTGGGATTTTATTTATCTTTTACTGGAGTAATAACATTTGTACATCAATACGACGACGTTATAAAAAATATTCCAATGGACCGCATTATGATTGAAACCGATGCGCCATATGTAGCGCCGGCCATTTATCGAGGCCGCCGCAACGAACCATTATATGTAGCAGAAGTTGCAAAACGAATTGCCGAATTGCGCGAAATTTCGTATGATGAGGTGGCAGAATCGACTACAAAAAACGCGATTAAATTATTTAATTTAAAATAAAAAAAATTATGGCAAGATATTATAGATCAATGGAAGATGGAATGTCTCAAAAGGGCACGGTAAATGAATCGTCGCTGTTTGGTGATAATACAAAAGGACATGGCAGTTACAAATATGCAGAAGCGTTAAAAAGATACACGTTCAAAAGCAATGGGGGTAGCACAACTGGGCGTTGGTCTTTTAATGATGCACTTTCGTTTGTTCGCGAGGTACAAATTCAGGATCCAATGAATCCGCAAAGAAAGTTTATGCGCGATTTGCGAGACGCGGTAATTCGTAAGCTTAGTTTGGATCAAAAAGACATAGTCAAGAATCTTGGAATTTATTCCGCGATTAGAACGCCACTCGACTTTTATCACGGAGTAGATGCTTTTATTGAACTTCGAACAAATGATGGCGAATTAAAAATTGTAACAATGGACGCCACTCTCAATAAAGAAAAGCTCGATACAGAAAGAATAAAGGCCAATGTTTTAATAGGAGAAGTTCCAGAACACATTGATCATCCACAGGAATATAAAGATTTTATTGATAGAATTGCTGATCAAATTGTTTTGTGCTTTAAGGGCTCATCACACTAAAATTACACATGTCATTCTATAATCACAAGAAAATCGAAAAAAGGTGGCAGAAAGAATGGGCAAAAAGTGGTATTTATAAAACAAAAGATAATATAAAAAATCCAAAATATTATGTGTTGGACATGTTTCCTTATCCGTCTGGTGAAGGACTGCACGTAGGACATCCAAAAGGGTATATAGCGACGGATATTTATTCGCGTTTTAAAAAGATGCACGGTTTTAATATTTTGCACCCCATGGGATGGGACGCATTTGGATTGCCTGCGGAAAATTTTGCAATCAAAAATAAAATTCATCCTAAAATTGCCGTAGAAAAAAATATCAAACGATTTAAGGAGCAGCTTTCTATTTTGGGTTTTAATTATGATTGGAGCCGTGAGATAAACACTACTGATCCAGCATACTACAAATGGACGCAGTGGATTTTTTTACAGCTTTTCAAAAAAGGACTTGCCTATGAATCATACGAGCCGATCAATTGGTGTTCGTCTTGCCAGACCGGGCTTGCCAATGAGGATGTTGAGGATGGTTTGTGCGAGCGCTGTGGCACGGTCGTTGAAAAAAAACCGATGCGCCAATGGATGCTTCGTATCACAAAATACGCAGATAGATTGTTAAAGGATTTAGAAAAACTGGACTGGCCGGAATCAATAAAGGAATCGCAGAGAAATTGGATAGGGAGATCGGAAGGAGCTTTAATAAAATTTCCAATTTCCAATTTCCAATTTCCAATTGAAGTGTTTACCACACGTCCAGATACTTTATTTGGAGCTACGTATATGGTTGTAGCTCCGGAACATGAGCTTGTGCAAAAATTTAAATCACAAATACAAAATTGGAAGGAAGTCGAAAATTACGTCAAAAAAACAAAAGAAAAAACAGAAATTGAGCGTACCGCAGTAGAAAAAGACCTGCTTGCCGGCAAGGCAGGAAAAACAGGGGTTGAGTTAAAAGGCATCAAAGCAGTTAATCCCGCAAACAATGAAGAAATCCCTATTTTTATCGCAGACTATGTGTTGGCGCACTACGGTACTGGGGCAATAATGGCCGTCCCTGCGCATGACGATAGGGATTTGCAGTTTGCATTAAATTTTGATCTCAAAATTAAACCGGTAATAGCGCAAGTTGGTTCTATAATAGAGATTCAAACTCCAGGTTTTTCAGAAGCTAAGCTTAAAAGTATTTTAGAGTCTGGTTTTGCACATACTGGAGATGGATTTCTTCTTAATTCTGGAAAATTTGATAGCATGAAATCGGATGATGCCAAGAATGCAATCACAAAATTTGTTGGAGGCAAGATGACGGTACAATACAAATTGCGCGATTGGGTTTTTTCGCGCCAGCGTTATTGGGGTGAGCCGATACCGCTCGTGCACTGTGCAAAATGCGGCGTTGTCCCAGTTCCTGAAAAAGATTTACCGATAAAATTGCCTGCTATAAAATCATACGCGCCTACAGGCACAGGAGAATCTCCATTGGCTGATATTGCAAAGTGGATAAATACTAAATGCCCGAAATGCAAATGCAAAGCAAAACGCGAGACAAATACGATGCCACAATGGGCAGGGTCTTCGTGGTATTATCTTCGCTATACTGATTCAAAAAATAAAAAAGCGCTTATTGATAAGAAAAAAGAAAAATATTGGTCGCCGGTTGATTTATATGTTGGTGGCGCGGAACACGCGACAAGACATTTGATTTATGCGCGTTTTTGGCACAAGTTTTTATATGACATTGGCGCGGTAAATTATAAAGAACCATTTCAAAGATTACAGCAAGTAGGGCTTATTATGGCAGAAGATGGTCGCAAGATGAGCAAACGATTCGGTAATATTATAAATCCTGATGATATGGTAGAAAAAGTCGGAGCAGATACACTTCGTATGTATGAAATGTTTATAGGACCGTTTGATCAGGCGGCCTCTTGGAGTACAGCTGGCATCATGGGTCCACGAAGATTTTTGGATAGGGTGTGGAGTTTTGCGCAAAAATTTGAAAAAACCTATACAAAGAAAAATTATTATGTTTCAGTTGCTGGCACAAAAATTATTACAACAAAAGAAAACATCAAACTTGTTTGTCGAATCACTCATAAAACTATTAAAAAAATAAGCCAAGATATAAATGAGTTTCATTTCAATACCGCAATTTCACAATTGATGATTTTGTTAAACGAATTTGAGAGT
Organism: uncultured Candidatus Saccharibacteria bacterium; assembly: GCA_964367075.1. Lineage (GTDB taxonomy): Bacteria > Patescibacteriota > Minisyncoccia > UBA11713 > 2-01-FULL-45-33 > CAYIWH01. The sequence continues at coordinate 21,956 of CAYIWH010000006.1, forward strand.
TACGCGCTTACCGGTCAGTTATTTCGCTCCGAGTTTTTAATATTTCTTAAATTACTCGCTCCATTTGCTCCACACATTACCGAAGAATTATGGTCTCGACTTAGCGGTCGGACCGCTAAGTCGATTCATTTGGAAAAATGGCCTGCATTTGATCCAAAGTTTTTAGAAGAAACAACCTTTGAATTGATTGTGCAAGTAAATGGAAAGATGCGTGACAAATTTGAGGTACCAATTGCTGTTTCTCAAAAAGAAGCAGAAGTATTGACATTTATGCGAAAAAAAATTAAAATTGCCCTAGGAGATAAGTCTCCGCGGAAAATTATTTTCATTCCGCACAGGCTTATCAATATAGTTGTTTGAGAGGAGAAAAATCATGGAGATGTTTCTTATTTCTTTTTCTGTTCTTTTTGCTATTTTGGTGATTGTTACAGCGATACTGTGGTTACGTTTTGACTTTAGTGTAAGGCGACTTATTGTTGAATTGAAACAGCTCAATGATTTTTTAGCGAAGTTTAAAAAACGATCAAAAACAGATGATGATGTGGAGCGCTTTATTACAAATGGAGAGAAATTTTTGGAATTTTGGGAAGGAAGAGCTGAAATAAATAAGAAGCACGCGCAATGACAATAATTCTCACAATTCTTAGTTTGGTTGCTTTTCTTGGATTAATTTTGATAATGGTATTTGGTGGTAAGAAATAATAGAGAGCTGTCAGCATATTGACGGCTCTTTTCTTTCTTTATTATTATGCTAATCTTGTGTCAAACGATCTTTGAGAGGCCCACATGGATCAATTACAAAACACCGCGCGAAAAATCACATTGCCAAATGCCATCACATTGTTTCGACTAATTGGTGCGCCAATATTTTTTATTTTGTTGTATTTGGGTTATAGCACCACATTTCCATTGTTTGTCGTTCTTGTTGTTTCTGATTTTTTAGATGGACGCATTGCTCGTTGGCAGGGATCTATGAGTTTGTGGGGAGAGAAATGGGATCCTATTGCGGATAAAATATTAGTTTTGCCGCTTTTGCTATACTTTTTGAGTATTGGGCAGGCTCGTTTTGTTCCAGTGTTTCTAATTTGCTTCCGCGAACTCATCATTATTTATTTTCGCGGCCTGGCTAATAGCAAAAATATTCGTACTCCATCATTGTTTATGGGGAAACTCAAAATGGTTTTTGAGAGCATTGCGTTAGGTCTTTTTATTTTAGAAATAAGCGGACTTGCAAATATTGTTTTGTGGCTGGCTATGATTTTTGCAATGGTTTCTTTGATCCAATATGCATTACGATGGCAATTTGTTCGTGAATACATTATGGAAAGCGCTTTGTACAGGATCTATAATCATGTCATCCGGGCCAACGGATGACTTTTTTCTTTTGCCCAGGTTGTATTTATTATGTGCGGTATTGTTGGCTATGTAGGAAAAAAAGACGCTCTACCTATTGTGGTGAATGGGCTAAAACAGCTTGAATATCGCGGGTATGATTCTGCGGGCGTGGTGTTATGGGACGGCAACCAATTGCGAATGAAAAAATCAGCTGGGCGTGTAGCGATGTTGGAACAAGAATTATTGCAAAAATCGTGGCATGGCAGTGTCGCCATCGCGCATACACGCTGGGCTACGCACGGGAAGCCTTTAGAACGCAACGCTCATCCGCACACAGATTGTTCAAATGATATTTGTGTCGTACACAATGGAATTATCGAAAACTTCGCTGTTCTCAAAGAGGTCTTGGAGCGCGAAGGCCATATTTTTAAATCAGAAACAGATTCAGAAGTTCTCGCGCATTTAATAGAGCGAGCTTTTTTGATGGGTGGCGATGTTGTGTCTTTAAAAGACGCTGTATCCGAAGGATTGAGACATGTTTCTGGCACATTTGGTATGGCAGTTATATCTTCGCGGGATCCAAATATTATTGTTGCGGCGCGCCGAGGCTCGCCACTTATTGTTGGCATTGGCGAAGACGAATATCTTGTAGCGTCTGATGTGTCCGCGATTGTCGGAAGCACAAAAAAAATTATTTATTTGCATGACAATGAAATGGTCGTTATGTCTCCGACTGGATATAGTATATGCAATCTACACAAAAAACCCATACAAAAAGAAATTGAAATGATAGATTGGAATATTGAGGCCGCGCAAAAAGAAGGATTTGAGCATTTTATGCAAAAAGAGATTTTCGAGGGGCCACAAGCTTTGGAAAATGCCATTCGCGGTAGAATTAACGCCAAAACAGGAGAAGTGAAATTGGGAGGACTTGAAGTGGTTGCCGACAAACTTCTTGATATTGAGAGAGTGGTGATTGTTGCATGTGGGACATCTTATTATTCAGGGCTTATTGGAAAATATTACTTCGAAGAATTTATTAAAATTCCAGTTTCGGTAGAGTATGCGTCTGAATTTAGATATTCAAATCCGGTGGTCGGTTCAAAAACAGCAGTGATTTGTATTTCGCAGTCCGGAGAAACAGCGGACACATTGGAGGCTCTACGTGAAGCCAAAAAATGTAGCGCGTTGACACTCGGCATTGTAAATGTAGTAGGTTCTACCATCGCGCGAGAATCAGACGCTGGAGTGTACAATCACGCAGGTCCAGAAATTGGCGTTGCGTCAACAAAAGCATTTATTTCACAGTTCGGCGTGCTGATTTCGATTGCTCTTTTTTGGAAAAATCTTCGCGAAAATCCGGATTCGGCAATTTCGAATATTCTAAAGGAATTAAAAGCATTGCCGTCAAAAATGAATTTTGTTTTGGATGAAGACAAAGAAATAAATAATCTTGCGCAAAAATATTTAACATATAAAAATTTTTTGTATATTGGAAGAAAATATCAGTTTCCTGTTGCGCTGGAAGGCGCTCTAAAACTTAAGGAAATTTCATACAAACATGCAGAAGGATACGCATCTGGCGAGATGAAACATGGCCCTATTGCTTTAATTGATAGCTCAATGCCGGTAATGGCATTATGTCCAAAAGATAGTATGTATGAAAAAATGATGTCAAACATTCAAGAAATTAAATCAAGAGATGGAAAGGTGATTGCTGTCGCGACGAAAGGAGATTCCGCGATAAAAAATATTGTTGATGATGTGATATATGTTCCACGCACTCCAGAAGCGCTTTTGCCGTTTTTGACAATTATTCCTTTACAGCTTTTCGCGTATCATACGGCAGCGCTTTTAGGACTAGACGTAGATAAACCAAGGAATTTAGCAAAATCAGTAACCGTGGAATGATAAAACAAAAATGTAAACTTTTGTTCATTTTTATGCTATATTCGAACAATGAAAGATAAAGAAATTTCGCGTCTTGTTAAAGAAGAAGCGTTACGACAGAAAAGCGCTATTAATTTGATTGCTTCGGAAAATTTTGTATCACAAGATGTCTTGAAAGCGCTTGGATCAGTATTTACCAATAAGTACGCCGAAGGGTATTCAAAAAAAAGGTATTATGGTGGCAATGAAGTTGTTGATGAATTAGAATGGCTCACACAAAAACGCGCCTTGAAACTTTTTGGGCTTTCGTCCAAAAAATGGGCGGTGAATGTCCAGCCATATTCCGGGTCTCCAGCAAATATGGCAGTGTATTTGGCATTGGTGCCAATTGGAGAGAAAATTATGGGAATGTCGCTGTCTATGGGCGGACACTTAACACACGGACAAAAAGTAAGCGCCACAGGAAAACTATGGAAACAGATTCCTTACGGAGTAAATCAAAAAACCGAAATTCTTGATTATAAAGAACTTATGTGGCTTGCAAAAAAAGAAAAACCAAAACTGATTGTGGCAGGATATACCGCATATTCAAGGATTATTGATTTTAAAGCATTTAGAAAAATTACTGACGCGTGCGGAGCATATTTGATGGTAGATATGTCGCATTTTGCTGGTTTGGTAGCTGGAAAAGTGTATCCATCGCCGTTTAAATACGCTGATGTTGTTACAACTACTACGCACAAAACACTTCGTGGGCCACGTGCGGCAATGATTTTTTCTCGCGCATCTGTTCGAAGTCGGACTTCCAACATTTCAACATTGATAGACAAAGCTATTTTTCCTGGTCTGCAGGGTGGGCCTCATATGAATACAATTGCTGGAGTTGCTGTGGCGCTTCGTGAGGCAATGAGTCCGCAGTTTAAAAAATATACAAAACAAGTGGTCAAAAACACACAGACGCTCGCGCATGAATTAAATAAAATGGGGTGGAGGATTATTTCTGGCGGCACCGATACTCATCTTTTTTTAGTGGATACTATGGAGCGCGGGATTTCTGGTAAAGAAGCGCAGGAAAAATTGGAAGAGCACGGAATTATTGTAAATAAAAATACTATTCCTTATGATACGCGCACGCCCATGGATCCATCGGGGATTCGTATTGGTACCGCGGCGGTGACGACCCAAGGAATGAAAGAAAGAGATATGAAGAAAATCGCAGAAAAGATTAATATAATATTAACATCATGATTATTGATGGAAAAAAATTAGCGGAAGAAATAAAGACTTCGTTGAAAGACGAAGTTGTTAAAATCGGAAAGGTTTTAAGATTTGCGATTATTTATGTGGGGGACAATGCGGTTTCAGAGAAATTTTTAGAGCAAAAAAAGAAATTCGGCGCGGATGTTAACATAGATGTTAGAGTATATAATTTTCCTAAAGAGATTTCTACAACAGAGCTACGCAAGAAAGTAGCCGAAATAGTACATATAGACAAAAACACGGCAGTAATTGTACAGTTGCCGTTGCCAGCGCACATCAATGCGCAATATATTTTGGACGGTATTATTCCTGACAAAGATGCGGATATGCTGTCATCAAAAAGTATTGGATTATTTTTAACAGGAAGATCAAAAACCTTGCCTCCGATTGTTGGTGCTATAAAATATATTTTTGAAAACCATAATGTTGTTGTGCTAGGCAAACAAGTTGTAGTTGTTGGTGCAGGCAGATTAGTAGGAAAACCAATTGCGACATGGTTGATACAACAAGAAGCAACGGTTGTCGTATGTGATGAACACACTTCTGATATTTCTCAATTTACAAAAAGGGCCGATATTATTATTTCTGGTGTCGGCAAACCAAATCTTATAACACTTGATATGATCAAAGATGGAGTTGTGGCAATTGATGCTGGAACTTCAGAAAGCTCTGGCAAGATTGTCGGCGACATGAATGCAGTAATTTCACAAAAATCATCTATTTTTTCTCCTGTGCCAGGAGGCGTCGGGCCACTGACTGTGGCAATGCTTTTTTCAAATGTTGTAGCTATTGCACAAAAATAAAAACCCCAAAAAGGGTCCCCATTTAAATTTTATATTTAATAAGAAAAAGTTCTTACAAAGAATTCTGATATGTCTTCGTGTCGACTTGTTTCTTGTTCGATTTTTTCTATTTCTGCAATAATTGCAGTCAAAATTTTATTAAATGTACTGTCGGAAAATTTACGATTTTTTGGATAACCTGGTATAGACTGTATTGTTGCCTGTATTGCTTTATTAGCTATATTTTCTGGTTTAACTGTATAAAATTTCCCCGCGATTTTATACTTTTTTGTATAATTACGACTCATTTTTACTCTCACTAAAAATCTATAACGATTATATCAGACGTTGTGTTTGTAGTCAATATATCATAAAATCAATAATATGAATTCGTTTGATATTTCATGGTTTTCTGTTTTTAATGGAATAGCTGAAAAATATTTCTGGCTTGATTGGTTTATTATTTTTGTTGGCGGATCTTCATTGATATTAATTTTGTTTGTTGGAGCGTTTTGGATACTATGGGGAGATTCTAAGGCGCGCGATTTATTTCGACGAACATTTGTATTGCTCGGCTCAATTGTTTTGAGCGAAATTTTTGTCCAAACAATACGTTTTTTTTATAATCGTCCGCGGCCATTTGAGATACTAAATATTTCTCATCAGCTTCTTTTTCATAGCAATGGTGGGTCATTTCCATCGTCTCACGCGACTATTGTATTTGCGATTGCAACAGTTGTATTTTTAAAACGCCCTTTTTGGGGCATTTTGTTTTTTGCTGGAGCGGCACTTGTAGCAATTGGCCGCGTGGCCGGAGGAGTTCATTGGCCTACCGATATTATTGCAGGCGCATTTATTGGTATTTGTTCAACTATAATGATGTATAAGTTGCTTATGCCGAGAGAGGGGGTCGAACCCTCATGATCTTGCGATCGCAGGATTTTGAGTCCTGTGCGTCTGCCAGTTCCGCCACCTCGGCTTATTTTTAGTATTCACATTTACAATATTTTAGATATTAGTTATTCTAAACATTATGGACGAAAAAATCAATTCATTAGGACGCGATGCTAAAAAAGAAAGTATTTTTTGGATTGAATTAGATAAAATTAAACCAAACCCACTTCAGCCACGCCGTGAGTTTGATCCAGCGCCTTTACAAGAGCTCGCAGATTCTATTCGTGAATATGGGCTTTTGCAACCTGTTGTGGTAATTCGTAAAGAACAAGACACTACAACGGGTCGCCTTGTTGAATATGAATTGCTCGCTGGAGAGCGCCGACTTCGTGCCGCAAAATTAGCAGGTCTACAGCAAATTCCGGTAATTATCCGAGACGATACGACAGATAAAATAAAGCTAGAATTGGCTCTTGTAGAGAATCTTCAGCGCGAAGATCTAAATCCAATCGAAAGGGCCAGGGCGTTTAAAAAATTAGTTGAAGAATTTGGCATGTTGCAACGAGAAGTTGGTGAGAAAATTGGGAAAAGTAGAGAAGTAGTGGCAAACACAATGCGATTATTAGCTTTGCCGGACGACATACAACAAGCAGTAGCAACAAGCAAGATTACGGAAGGGCACACACGTCCACTTTTGATGCTTGTTGATCAGCCTGATCAACAACGAAAATTATTTGATGATATTATTGCCAAACAGCTTTCTGTTCGCCAAGCAGAAAATATTTCTCGTACAATTGCAAAAGAGAGGGCCCGGTCTTTTATGGACCCGACAACTCGCATGGTACAAGACCAGCTTGAGAATTTATTGGGGACTCGCGTATCTATTGAAAAAAAAGGAGAAAAAGGGAAAATTTCAATTGAATTTTTTTCGGAAGAAGAGTTACAAAATATTTTACACCGAATTGCAAATATCTCTGGAGAAGAAGCTGTTGTTCCAGTTGTTCCTCCTGCAATAGAGTCTATCACTCCAGAAAATATTGTTTCTGATAATAATACAGTGACAGACGGTGCACATACCTCGACGACAGACGGATCTGCTCCGGTATCAGAACAATCTCCACACATTATTCAAGAAAACTTTGTTCAACAAATTGATCCCACTCAACCTGCATAAAAATACTATTTATCTTCTTGAATTAACACAGATTCAATACCTTTAATTTTTTTGATGTGTGTAAGGATAGTTGAAAATTGAACATTCTTTCTAGGAAGAAATCGAACGATGATACGCACATAATTACGTGCCTGATGATCGGACTTGTGATCCAAGATATTAATATTGAATGATGAAAAAACCAATGCGACGTCTTTTAAAAGACCAACACGGTCTTTGGCCACAATGATTGCTTCAGTATTTTTTTTGTTTTTTTTGGGAATATCCAAGCCACCCGTCTTTCTTAAATATGCTCTTATACGATTTCGTGCAATAGAAGTTTTTGCATAATCTAACCAATCAGATGTAGGGTGCTTGTTTTTTTGTGTGATAATCTCTACGTGATTGCCCAATTGAAGCGCATGAGAAAAGGGAACCATTTTTCCATTGACTCGCGCCCCAAACATATGATCTCCAATTTCAGAGTGAATATGATACGCGAAATCTATTGGTGTAGCGCCTTCCGGTAGATCAATAACTTCGCCTTTCGGTGTGAGCACAAAAATTCTGTCTTTAAAAAAATCAATTTTAAGCGCGTTTAATGTTTCTATGGTCGATCCTTCATGACTTTTGTGCCATTCTTGAAGTTGCTCTACCCACGCGAATTTTTTATCATCTAATTTCGGCGCTATTTTTTTCTTGCCGCCTTCGTCATACGCCCAATGCGCGGCAATACCGTATTCCGCCTCCTGATTCATTATTTGCGTGCGGATTTGAAAATCAATAACTTTTCTGTGAGGACCAAAAACTGTCGTATGCAAGCTTTGATAGCCGTTTGGTTTTGGAAGAGCAATATAGTCTTTGATGTGCCCTGGCATCGGTTTCCATATTTTATGTATGATGCCGAGCGTACGATAACAGTCTTCCACGTTGTTTACAATAATACGAATGCCGGCAAGATCGAGAACTCTGCCAAAATCCATTTCATTTCGCACCAATTTTTTCCATATGCTAAAAAGGTGTTTTGTGCGATACAAAATAGCAATAGGAACAACCTCGTCTTTTTTAAGTTCACTCTCTACAATTAGCTCCAATTTTTCTAAATACAAAGCCGCTTCCTCTCGCCGTCCTTTTATTTGTTCGACAAGCCATTTGTATTCTTCTGGATGTACATATGGAAAAGCCAGGTCTTCTAATTCTGCTTTTAGTTCCCACATACCAAGTCGGTCGGCCAGCGGAGCAAAAATTTCCATTGTCTCTAACGCAATGCGCTTTCTTTTGTGTTCTGATACAAACTCCAATGTTTTCATATTGTGGAGCCTGTCCATCAATTTGATAATAACAACTCGCACATCTTCGGCGAGAGCCAAAAACATTTTGCGTATGGATTCTACCGCGCGTTCAATTCCGTGATAGCGAACTCTGTCTACTTTGGTGACACCATCGACAAGAAACGCAACTTCATCTCCGAAAAGTTTTTTTATTTCGCTAATTGTAATACCTTGATTTTCTATTGTGTCGTGCAAAAGCGCCGCAGAAATTGTTTGTGCGTCAAGTTTGAGTTTTGCGATTTTTAATGAAACAGCGATCGGGTGAATAATATATGAATCTCCAGACATTCTTTTTTCTTTCGCGTGAATTTGCGAAGCATAGTCAAACGCTTTTTTTACAATCGAAATTGAGTTGACATCATAGCCAAAATCAAGAAGTTTTTTCTGATATTCCTCCCATTCCATTTTTTTACTGTAGCATATTTTTGATTTTGGTACAGATTGATATTTTATGTTATTCTAATCAATAGAATAGATAAAGTTGCGGTGGTGACAATGCCAAGATACAGAACATTAATAATTAACAAGCCACACATTCTCATTTTGCACGAACATCATGGTAATCGATATCTTCTCGTCAAAAATGAGAACGATCTTTACAGACTTGCTCTAGAGATTCTTGATTGGCGATTTGGCGGTGAGAAAGACAACCACGGTTACTATGTGTTAGAAAAACCAGAAGAGCCTTCAAAAGACGAGATTTTGAGTGACGAAGAAATCAGTCGACTTCCGTCAAAAGATATTCAAGAATTTGTAAGACAGAAACAAAAAACTTACGAGAAAGTCATGATGGCATATCGTCGCGAAAAAGAAAAGTGCGACGCAGTCCACGAAACTATACTAAAAAAAGATGGCAAGCGCGCATGGAATATACTTCAGGCGATGAGTAATGCTGGCGACAAAGATGATACTATTGATTTCGAACCACTAGAAACAACCTATGAGTTTGAGTAGTAATATTAAATTCTCGGATCTTGCGATTCGAGTTTTTTTATTTTAATTTATGCGGATTGTGGTTGGGACATGTTTTATCCGAACAGCGCTCGGGAATTGTTTTTGTCCCTTCCATCATAAGCGCGCCGCACACACTGCCGTCGTCTTTTTTGTAATTGCAAATATTTCCTGTTGGTCGAGCCTTTATTGCGTATTTGCATTGTGGATAGTTTGAGCAACTGTAAAATATGCCAAATTTTCCTCGTCTTTCTGTCATAAATCCTTTTTTACAAATCGGACACAGGATTCTCGTCGAGTTTTGTTTTTCCAAAGCCTCATCCCTCTTTACATATTTACATTTTGGATAGTTGTTGCACGCAACGAATCTGCCGTTTTTGCCATCGCGCTCGACAAGCATTCCTGTTTTGCATTGTGAGCACTTCTCGCCGGTTTCTTTTGGCCCTTCTAGTGCCACTCCTTCAATGGTCCGTGCCCCCATACAATCAGGATAGCGCGCACAGCTCAAGAACCTTCCTGTGCGTCCGAGTTTGATGACCATGGAGCTCGCGCACATCGGGCATTTAAATTTTTCATTGGCCGGTCCAAGCGTCGTAATTTTTTCTATTTTTTCTTTTGATTTAATCTCTTTTTCAAACGGCTTATAAAAAGCACCCAAAACTTTTTCGTACTGAAGTTTTCCTTCCGCAATATCATCAAGCTTGTTTTCCATTTCCGCGGTAAATGAATCACTGATATATGTGGGGAAATTTGTTTCCAAAAAAGAACTAACAACATCTCCCGTATCAGTTGGTTTAAGTGACTTGTTGATTTTTTCAACATATCCTCGATCTTCTATTGTTTTTACGATAGTGGCGTATGTTGATGGTCGTCCAATGCCGCGTTTTTCGAGTTCTTTAACAAGTCCAGCTTCTGTATAGCGTGGCGGTGGCTCTGTGGATTTTTCTTCAGATGTGATATCTATGAGCATAAGCTTATCTCCTTTATTTGTTTTTGGAAGTTCTGTGTCTTCGCCACGCGCATTGGGATCAGCAGCAATCCATCCTAGAAAAAGGAGTCGTGAGCCATTTGCGGTAAAATCCATACCGTCATCCGCGTATCCAGCAATGATTTTTGTGCGCATCAACTGTGCGTCTGCCATTTGCGACGCAATAGTTCTTTGCCAAATAAGTTCATAGAGCTTGTGTTGTTCTGGATTGATGCCAGCCTTTTTGACATAAATATTGCTAGGACGAATAGCTTCGTGCGCTTCTTGGGCGTTTTTGCTTTTTGTTGTGTATATGCGAGGAGCAAGAAAATTTTTGCCGTATTCTTTTTCAATAAGCGTGTGCATTTCTTTTCGCGCCGTTTCACTCAAATTTGTACTATCTGTTCTCATGTATGTTATGTGTCCTGCTTCGTAGAGTCGTTGAGCTATGCTCATGGTGCGTGATGGAGCAAGTCCCAAACGCGAGCTTGCGGTTTGTTGAAGTGTTGAGGTAATAAATGGAGCGCGAGGAGAACGCTTGACTTCGGTTTCCGCTACACTTTTAACATACCACTGATTTTTTTTTGCTTCATCCAAAACTCGCTCTACGATTTTTTTATCTCTTGGCTCGGTTGTGCCTGTGAGTATTAATGTTTCTTGAGATAGCGTTTTTGTTTCCGCGCGGAGTACCCAAAACACTTCTGGACGAAATTTTTGGATTTCTCGTTCGCGTTCAACAATAATATGAAGCGCTGGAGATTGTACGCGTCCCGCTGAAAGACCATAGCGAACCTTTTTCCAAATAAGACCAGAGAGATCATATCCAACGATACGATCAAGCACGCGACGCGCTTCTTGCGCTCGTCGTAGATTTTCATCAATAGCTTTCGGGTTGGCGATCGCTTCTTGCACAGCACTTTTAGTAATTTCATAAAATGCGACTCGTTTTGGATGTTTTAGCCCAATTGCTTCTTTTATGTGCCATGCGATTGCTTCGCCTTCGCGATCAGGGTCAGTAGCAAGAAACACTTCACTGGCTTTTGCGGCAAGCGAGCGAAGTTCTGTGACAATTTTTTCCTTTCCAGGAGTAATAACATAGTGCGGGATAAAACCGTTTTTGATATCAATGGCGGATTTGTTGCTTTTGGGTAGATCTCGAATATGTCCTACGCTTGCCCTGACAGTGTATTTGCCTTCCAGATATTTAGAGATTGTTTTTGCCTTTGCTGGCGATTCTACAATTACTAATTTCATAGTTTTTATATGTAAGTTTTGTGATTTGTTATTTACATTTTTATATAATCACTGCCAATTCTTTTAATAATACCACGGATTTCCATAAGTCCTATGATTGCATGCGCGCTTGATGTAGGAATTTTACTTTTGCGAATTAACATATCTACATCCATTGGTTCTGTCAAAACAGATAAAATATTTTTTTCTTCCGGAGAAATATCATCAAATAATGTTGCGTTTTGCGCTTCATCTATTTCAATATTATATAAGCGCAAAATATCTTCCGCGGATTCTATCAAATGAGCCCCTTGTTTTATGAGTTTGTTTGAGCCGGTAGAATTTGGCGCAAATATTGAGCCTGGAACAGCGCAAACATCGCGATTTTGATCAAGCGCGAATTTTGCCGTATTTAACGCTCCGCTTTTTTGTGGTGCCTCCACTACAAGCACAGCGGAAGATAGTCCAGATATGATGCGATTTCTTTGTGGAAAACTCCATGTTGTCGCTATTGTTTCAAATTCATGCTCGGAAATTACCGCACCTCCTCGCGACGCAATTTCATTTGCCAATCTTACATTTTGTTTTGGGTACAAAACATTTGGTGAAAGACCGGAACCCAAGACCGCGATTGTAGGTATATTATTTTCCAGCGCCGCTTTGTGAGCAATAGTATCTATGCCAACAGCCAGCCCACTTACAATTATAAAATTGTGTGGCACAAGTCCTGCAACAATTTTTCTGACAATTTCTTCGCCGTACGCCGTGCATCTGCGAGTGCCTACGATTCCCAAAAAATTGCCTTCGGTTGGCAATTTGCCCCACACGGATATTTTTTGTGGCGGTATTGGTATCTCGCGAAGTCGGGCAGGGAAGCCATTATCACTTATTGATATAGTTTTAATGTCTTGCGACATGAGGCTAATAGTTGCGACAAAAATCAAAAATGTCAAATAGTTGACATTTTCACATATTTATGTATAATTGTAGCAACTGATTGATCCCTACGCGCACCCCTCAATCCGAACACTTTCTGTTAATAATAACTCGCTTTT